>JAJXSV010000469.1 GCA_021784375.1 Actinomycetes bacterium
GCGCTTTCCGGACGACACTCCGGACCGTCGCCGGGTGCGCTGCGTGCTCGCCTTCGGGCAGTTGGAGTACCTCTCGCGCCGCTATTTCGCGGTCGGTTGGCGCACCCCGCGCGACATCAACCTGGAGGAACTCACCGATTCCTGGTGCCACCTCCTGACCGACCAAGCGCGCTGACCGGCCACCCGCCACTGTCCACCCGCGTCCCGCACGGACGTGCACGGTCGTCGATTTCCCCGACTTGCCCCATTGACAGACGGGACCTTTGACCCTCTCACTTTGCGTCATGACAACTTCCATTACACAGAGTGCAAGTTCCGACGTCGACCTGTTCGCTGACGACGTCCTGCTCAACCCCTACCCGGTCTACGCCCAACTGCGCGAGACCGCCGGCGTGGTTCATCTGCCCAAGAACGACTCCTACGCAATCACGCGATACGACCTCGTCCGCGAGGCGCTCAGCGACTGGCAGACCTTCTCCTCCGTCGGAATCGGTTTCAATCCCATGGTCAATGAAGCGCTGCAGGGCACCTCGCTCGCGTCCGACCCGCCGCAGCACACCCAGCTGCGGGGCGCGCTGGCGGAGAATCTCACGCCGCGGGCACTGCGCGGACTCAAGGATGTCATCGACGCCAAGGCCGAAACACTGGTCGCCGACCTGGTGGCGCGGGGCAGCTTCGAAGCCATGGATGCGTTGGGACGCGCCTTCCCGCTGGCGGTGGTTGCGGATCTCATCGGCTTCACCGGCACGGCACGCGACAACATGGTGCGCTGGGGCCGCGCCGCCAATGAGGTCGTGGGTCCCCTCAACCAGCGGACCATTGAGCACTTCCCCATCGCGGGCGAGCTCTACGGTTGGTGTTCACAACTGCAGGCCCAGGACCTGGCCCCGGGTTCTGTGGGTCGTGGAATCTTCGACGCAGAGGTGCGTGGTGACATCCCGGAGGGGTCGGCACGTCACATCATCCACCAGTACCTCGGTGCCGGGGTGGACAGCACAATCGCTGCCATTGGCAACATCGTTGCTCTGTTCGCCACCTATCCCGAGCAATTCGAACTCGTCCGCAAGGACCGGTCGCTGGTCCCCGCTGCCTTCAATGAGGTCTTGCGCTTCTGGGCACCGCTCAACGTGTGGGGGCGTCAGGTGACGAAGGACGTCGTAATTGATGGCACGCTGATTCCCGGCGGTGCCCATGTGGCGCTGATGCTGGGCGCCGGCAATCGCGATCCCCGTCATTACGAGAATCCCGATGCCTTCCTCGTCGAACGCAACCCCGTTGACCTGCTGTCGTTCGGCTACGGCACGCACAGCTGCGCAGGCCAGGGCCTGGCCCGGCTCGAAGGTCACGCCATCATCGATGCGCTGGCACGCCACGCGCAGAAGATCGTCATCGGCGAGGCCATGCGACTTCCGACCAACATGGTGCGTGCCATCGAATCTCTGCCCGTGCTGGAGGTCGTGCCGGCATGAGGATCGTGCTTGATCGTCCGAAGTGCGAGGGGCACGGCCTCTGCGAGGAGGCCGCGCCCCATCTCATGCACCTCGACGATGACGGCGAACTCGTGCTCGATCGCGAGGAGATCGAGGCCGGCAGCGTCGACGAAACAGCTGCTCGCGCCGCCTTGCGCGTGTGCCCCGTGGCCGCCCTGCGTCTCGAATGAGCGCGCCACGCCGCATCGTCATCGTCGGCAACGGCATCGCCGGGGTCACTGCTGCGGACACGCTGCGCGAGCTCGGCGTCGACGGGGAGATCACCCTGATCGGTGATGAACCGCATGCGGCGTACAGCCGGCCGGCACTGTCGAAAGCGCTCTTGCGCGACGAAGAGGACGTGACAAGCCACCTGCTGCCGTCGCCGATGCATGGCGCCACGGAATTGCGCGGAGTGCGCGCAGTCGGTCTCGATCGGGCCTCGCATACGGTGCTACTCGAAGATGGGGAGCGCATTCCCTTTGACGGTCTGTTGATCGCGACGGGGGTGCGCGCCCGGCGTCTGGACAGCGCGGACGGTGCGGACCAGTTGACCTTGCGCACCTTGGAAGATGCGCTGGAACTGCGCCGCCGACTGGCCGGGAAGCCGTCGATGATCGTCATCGGTGGTGGCCCGCTGGGCATGGAGATCGCATCGGCTGGTCTGGCGGCGGGCTGCCAGGTGACGGTGGTGTCGCAGGGCGCACCGATGAGCAGGCAACTGGGGAAGTTCCTCTCTGGTGTCTTCCTCAACGCGGCTCTGGCACGGGGTCTGCGTGTTGTGGGCACGGCTGCGCAGCGGTTGGTGCGCTCCGAGGGGATCACCAGGGTTGTGCTGGCAGACGGTTCATGGCTGGAAGGCGAACTTGTGGTCACTGCTGTCGGTGACGTCCCCAACGTCGAGTGGCTGGCCGATTCCGGACTCCTCCACGACGGCGCCCTGCGGGCCGACGCCTGCGGGCAGGTGGCTCCGGGCATCGTCGCAGCCGGCGACGTGGCCGCGGTGCCGACACCTATGGGCATCCGTCGGGTGCCGTTGTGGAACTCCGCGATCGAGCACAGTCGCGTGGCCGCAACCCAGTTGGCGTTGGGACGCGGG
>JAJXSV010000470.1 GCA_021784375.1 Actinomycetes bacterium
CCTTCTTGGTCGGTACGGCCTTCTTCTTGCCGGCCACGATGGCCTTGAACTCTGCACCGGGGGTGAACTTCGGAACCGACGTGGCGGCAACCTTCACCGTGGCACCGGTGCGCGGGTTGCGGGCCACGCGAGCCTTACGAGCGTTCTTCTTGAAGATGCCAAAACCGCTGATCGCGACCTTGTCGCCCTTGGCGGTTGCGGCAACGATGCCGTCGAAGATGCTGTCCACGGCCGTGGTGGCATCCTTCTTGCTGATGTTGAGCTGGGCGGCTAGCTGCTCAACGATGTCTGCCCTGTTCACTAATGAACCTTTCCTTCCCATGGGTGTGCAGATCTTCCCCGACCGGCACAGAGCAGACGTTATGCGTGAGGACGCGATTTGGACACACGGCACGCCGAAATGTCGTTGTAATCACGTAGATTTCGCCGCTTGCGGCCGGAAACCCGTGACATTCAGCGGGAATCCGGACCGCTGGCCGAAAAGTCGTTGCCCGCCCTTGAATTTCCGCGGCGCGAGCACGGCTTTCCGCAGCTTCGCATCTCGATGGAAGTGCTCAGGCGCGAGGACTGGTCGTGGGCTTGAACGAGGGGCGGGCGGCCTCGAAGGCATCGATGGCATCCGCGTGACGAAGCGAGAGGCCGATGTCGTCCAGCCCCTCCATCAGACGCCAACGGGTGTACTCGTCGATCTCGAAGGGCAGGGTGACGCTTTCACAACGCACCACCTTGTGCTCGAGGTCAACGGTGATGGACACGCCTGGATTGGCCTCGATGAGCTTCCACAACTGCTCCACACCATCCTGCTCGACCAAAGCCGTGAGCAGGCCGGTCTTGGCTGAATTGCCACGGAAGATATCGGCGAAGCGGGAGGAGATGATGGCGCGGAAGCCGAAATCCTGCAGCGCCCACACCGCGTGCTCACGTGACGAGCCGGTGCCGAAATCGGGACCGGCCACCAGCACCTGCGCATCGGCGAAGGCCGGCTGGTTGAGCACGAATCCCGGATCCTTGCGCCAGGAGGCGAAGCAACCGTCCGCGAAACCGGTGCGCGTGACCCGCTTCAGGTACTCCGCGGGCACGATCTGGTCGGTGTCGACGTTGCTGCGACGCAGCGGTGCGGCAACACCGGTGAAGGTAGTGAACTTCTCCATGGATCAGCCCTCCAGATCCGCAGGTGACGCGAGTCGTCCGACGACCGCCGTGGCCGCAGCCACCTGCGGCGAAACCAGATGCGTGCGCGAGCCGGGGCCCTGCCTGCCCTCGAAATTGCGATTGCTCGTGGAAGCAGCGCGCTTGCCCGACGGCACCTTGTCCGGGTTCATGGCCAGGCACATGGAGCAACCCGCGAAGCGCCAGTCGACGCCCGCCTCCAGGAAGATCTGGTCCAGGCCTTCGGCGATCGCCTGCTCGCGAACCTTCACGCTGCCCGGCACCACGAGCATCTGCACACCGTCAGCCACCTTGTGACCCTTGAGCACAGCGGCGGCGGCGCGCAGATCCTCGATGCGGCCGTTGGTGCAGGAGCCCACGAAGACCATGTCCACCGGGATGTCGCGCAGCGGAGTACCGGCGGTGAGGCCCATGTACTCAAGTGCACGCTCGATGGCCGCCTTGTCATTGTCATCCTTGGCGTCGGCCGGCGAGGGCACGTTGGCCGACAAGGGCAGGCCCTGACCGGGGTTGGTGCCCCAGGTGACGTAGGGCGAAAGCGAGGAGGCATCGATGTGCACCTCGGCGTCGAACTGCGCGTCCGTATCGGTGACGAGCGTCTGCCAGTACGCGACCGCCGCCTCCCAGTCGGCACCCTGAGGTGCGTGCGGACGTCCCTTGAGGTACTCGAAGGTGGTCTCGTCCGGCGCGATCATGCCGGCGCGTGCGCCAGCTTCGATCGACATGTTGCAGATCGTCATGCGGCCTTCCATGGACAGCGCCCGAATGGCCGCGCCACGGAACTCCAGCACATAGCCCTGGCCACCGCCGGTGCCGATCTTGGCAATGATGGCAAGCACGATGTCCTTGGCCGTGACACCGGGAGCGAGGTCCCCGTCGACGTTGATGGCCATGGTCTTGAAGGGCTTGAGCGGCAGCGTCTGCGTGGCGAGCACATGCTCGACCTCAGAGGTGCCGATGCCGAAGGCCAGCGCACCGAAGGCGCCGTGCGTCGAGGTGTGGGAGTCGCCGCAAACCACCGTCATACCGGGCTGGGTGAGACCGAGCTGGGGGCCTACCACGTGCACGATGCCGTTCTCGTGATCACCCATGGAGAAGATGCGGATGCCGAATTCCTCGGCGTTCTTGCGCACGACGCGCACCTGCTCAGCCGAGATGGGGTCGGCGATGGGCTTGTCGATGTTCTGCGTCGGGATGTTGTGGTCCTCGGTGATGAGCGTGAGGTCGGGGCGTCGCACCCGACGCCCGGCGGCGCGCAGCCCATCAAAGGCCTGGGGGCTCGTGACTTCGTGCACGAGGTGCAGATCGATGAAGAGGAGATCAGGCTCACCTTCGGCGCGGGCGACGACATGGTCGTTCCACACCTTCTCTGCCAGTGTGCGTCCCACGT
>JAJXSV010000471.1 GCA_021784375.1 Actinomycetes bacterium
CATTTTGCGAATGGGCAGGGTGCCGCGCGCGAAGCGGACGGTCCGGGCTCGGCCGCCGAAATGCGCACGGATGGTGGGGCCCTGCATCCGGACCAGGCGGGGCAGGTTGTTCAGGAGCGCCAGCAACTGCGCACCGTCGAGAGTGGGATGGCCGTTGAGCGGCACCAGCGTGCTTGCTTCCCGGTTGCGGGAGAGCGGCCAAGGCGTGAGTGGCCACCGGGTCTGATCGCGGAACCGCGTCCTGCGTGTCAGCGCGCGCCTGGCACGATCCATCTTCCCCGGCATGTCGCCTCCTGCGGCGAGTGTAGGAGAGCCGGTCAATCGTTAAGGCGTGCGGCCTTCATTCCGAACCAGTACTGGGCCAGGTTGACGGCTGCCAGCACCAGCAGGGGGGTCGTCCAGGCACCCGTTAGGTCGTGGAGCCGCCCCAGCAGTACCGGCACGAAGGCGGCCAGCCCATAGCCGATGCCCTGCGCCATGGCGGACAACTGTGCCGTCTGCTCGACCGTGGGAGCGCGCAGGCCGATGAGCACCAGTGCCGGCGCGATGGCCGCATGCCCCACGCCGGCCAGGGTGAGGAAGAGCAGCGTCCAACTCCCGTGGCCCAGTGCCAGACCCAGGTAGCCGAGCGCCGGCAACACTGCGGTGATGGCAACGGACATGCGCTGGTCACGGGTGCGTCCGACGGCGAAAGGCACGAGCACGGTGGCGGCGAAGCCCACCATGGTCGTATAGCCGAGCAGGGACCCGGCAGCGGCTTCGCTGTGGCCCCAGTCCTGCATGATCTTGGGCACCCAGGCGATGCAGGAGTAGAAGACCATGGACTGGATGCTCATGTGCAGCGTCACGTACCAGGCTGTGCGATTGCGCAGCAGTGGGCCGGCGGGCAGCGTTGCCGCGTCCGCTGGCGGCGCAACCGTCTTCGCGTTGCGCAGTGCCGGCAGCCACACCAGCAGTGCCACGAGCACCAGGATCGACCAGGGGGCTGTGCCACCGCGCCAGTCATGCGTCGTGGCTTCGGCGAGTGGGATGGACAGCCACGCACCTGCGCTGGCCATGATTCCGAGCACTGATGAGTAGACGGGCATCATGATGGTGAGCTGCCGGTGGAAGTCGCGCCTGATGATGGCCGGTGCCATCACGTTCAGCACGCCTATGCCCAGGCCCACCAGTGCGGTTCCCGCGTAGAGCCCGAACCTCCCCAGCACCACACGCAGCATGATGGCCACGGTGAGTACGGCAAGTGCCAGCACCACGGCGGCATCGGGCGAGTAGCGGCGCGCGAAGCGGGAGATGGGAAGCGGTGCGGCGAGGCCGAAGCAGAGCAGCGGAATGGTGGTGAGCAATCCGAAGTCGGCGTTGCTGAGGTGCAGCAATTGGGTGAGCGAATGCACCTGCGGAGGCAGGCTCGTGATCGGTCCGCGCACGATTGCGGCAACAGCAACGATGGCCGCGCCTTCAGCAACGCGGCGCCTCTGCATGCGGTGAGCCTAGGACGACGGCAGGTGTTGCGTGGCGGCTAAGTTCCGGCACGGATAATGGGTGCCATGGTTGAGATGAACGGTGGCGGAGCAAGCATTCCGCGAGCCCAGTGGCACACTCGCGTCACGGGTCTGGTCTTCGCATGGATGGTGGCCGCAGCCACCACTGCCGTGTTCCGTGACCACATCAAGGATTCCAGCTGGCTGATGGTGCACTTGCTGCTGCTGGGCGCTGTCACCAATGCGCTCTTCATCTGGAGTTGGCATTTCGCCGGTGCCATCCTGCGGGTGCCGCAGGCCGACCGTGCCGACGAGATCATGAGGCTCGCTGTCCTCAATCTCGGGGTGGCCGCCGTTCTCATCGGTGCCACTACCGAGGCGCCTGTGGTGGCGGTCGTCGGGGTGCTCTTCGTTGGGGCGGCTGTGGTTATGCACGCCCTCGCCATCCGCCGCGCCGCGCGGCGCTCGCTGCCCAGCCCCTACGCCTTCACGGCCGACGCCTATCTGCTGGCAAGCAGCCTGCTCGTGCTCGGGATCTTCCTCGGCGGCCTGATGGAGGCGGTGGGGTTCGACGATGCCACCAAGGCGCGCGTGGTGCTGGCCCACGTGACCTTCAACCTGCTGGGTTGGATCGGCATTCCCATCCTCGGCACCATCGTCACGCTGTGGCCGACCATGTTGCGCACCCGCATCGCCCCCAACGCCGCCAAGTTGGCCCGTCGAGTGCTGCCCGTCATGGGCTCGGCCACGGTTATCACCGCGGTGGCGTTCGGCTTCGGGCTCAGGTGGCTGGCGGCCCTGGGTCTGCTCGTCTACATCGCCGGCTTCGTCGCGACAACGCTGCCGATGTTGGCGGTGGCGCGCACCAAACGGCCAACCAGCTTCTCCACCATCTCGGCGGCGCTGGGCATGCTCTGGCTCATCGGCACGCTGGTGGCCTTCACCGTGCGCGTCGCTACCTCCGCGGACGTCACTGGGCTGGCCGAGCATTCCGCTCGCTTGGTGGTCGCCGCTGCGGTCGGCGGTGTGCTGCAGGTGCTGCTCGGCTGCCTGAGCTACCTGCTCCCGGCTATGGCGGC
>JAJXSV010000472.1 GCA_021784375.1 Actinomycetes bacterium
TGGCGATCCTGAGCTCACCTCGGCGCAGGTGGATACGCTGGCAGCGACCACGGTGGAAACCCTCACCGTCATGGGACTCACACCGGCTCGCCTGGCCATTGACGACTCTCTGTTCCCGCCGCCCAGCCTCCAGCCGGGTGTGGTGGCTGCTCAGCAGCCGGTGGAGGAACGTCCGATCCGCGCACTGGTCGTCGACCAACGCAAGGTCGCAGACTCAGGCATAGACGCCGGACGCATCTTCCGCCGCGCCCTCGCCGCGCAGGGTGTGCTGGTGCCCTTCGTGGGCCGCGCCAAGGCGAGCGGCAGCACCATCGCATCGGTGAGCGGCTACACGCTGCGCTCCACCCTCAAGGAGATGCTGTGGTACTCGGACAACGACATCGCGGAGATGGCCTTCCGCCTTTCCTCCATCGCCAGCGGCCAGGGCTCGGCCTGGACCTCGGCCCGCGACAATGCCATGGCGCAGTTGCGGCGCCTGGGCGTGCCCACGCGAGGACTGAAGCTGGTTGATGGTGCAGGGCTTTCACGCAACAACCGGCTGACGCCACTGGCCATTGCGCAGACACTGCGCGCCGCTGCTGACCACCCCCGTACGGCCGTGCTCAAGTCACTGCTGCCACGCGCCGGCGTGGATGGGACCCTGAAGAAGCGTTATGCCACGGCACCGTCGAAATGCGTGAAAGGTGCGCTCTCGGCGAAAACCGGCAGTTTGCACGATGTGATCTCGCTGGCCGGCTATGCACCGATGCCGAGTGGTGGCACCCGCCCCTTCGCCATCATCATCAACGGCGTGCGCAACAGCGAATCCATACGCATGAAGACCCGTCTGGCCATTGACGCCCTGGCCGCGTCCTTCGCCGGCTGCTGAGGCTGCTTACTCGGCCTGATCGCCGCGCAGGCCGTCGTAGATGCGCTTGCAGTCCGGGCACACCGGGAATTTCGAGGGGTCTCGATTGGGCACCCATACCTTGCCGCACAGGGCCACTACGGGAATGCCGGTAACAGCGCTCTCCATGATCTTGTCCTTGCGCACGTAGTGCGCGAAGAGGTCGTGATCGCCGTCCTCGGTGCGCGTCTCGGTACGGGTGTCCGGAAGCGTCGACAGGCCTGGTGTCTCAAGCGGCATGTCGCTGATTGTAGGGCCGCCTCAGGAGCGCAGGATGGCGCCGGTTTCAAGGTCGCCCAGTGTCGCCACCATGAGCCCCTCGATGGTGTGCAGCCGGTTCTCGCCCTGATCCCAGACGATGCTGCGTGGGCCCGCGAAGACCGAGGTTGAGACCTCGATGCCGTCCGCCAGCCCGTATGCGTCCGCCGCGTGACGCCCGGTCGGCGTGGAGCGGTCGTGATAGGCGGGCAGGCAGTGCATGAACTTGGCGTCCTGGCGGCCGGTCATGGCCATCACCCGGTCAGTGACGCGGTAGTCGCGCAGTGCAGTCACGCGCTCGTCCCACACCTCCGTGGGCTCGCCCATGGAGACCCAGACGTCGGTGTGCACGAACTCCGCGCCGTTGACGCCGGCCTCAAGGTCCTCGGTGATGAGCAGCTGCGCACCGGACTTCTCGGCGGCAGCGCGCGCGAGCGCCTGCACCTCCTCCCCCGGCCACAGCGCCCGGGGCGCCACGATGCGCACATCGGTACCGAGGATGGCACCGGTGACGAGCAGCGAATTGCCCATGTTGTTGCGGGCGTCACCAAGATAGGCGAACGACACCTGACGCAGATCAGCGCTGGTCGCATGCTCGCGCATGGTCAGGAAGTCAGCGAGCATCTGCGTCGGATGCCAGTCATCGGTGAGGCCGTTGAAGACGGGGACACGCGAATGCTCAGCCAGGGTCTCCACCGTCTCCTGCGACCTGCCACGGAACTGGATGCCATCGAACATGCGCGAGAGCAGCCGCGCTGAATCGGCCGCCGACTCCTTGTGGCCGAACTGCGAACCGGTGGGATCGAGGTAGGTCACGTCCGCACCCTGATGGTGCGCACCGACCTCGAAGGCGCAGCGGGTGCGCGTGGAGGTCTTCTCGAAGATGAGCGCGATGCAGCGACGCTCCAGGTGGCGCTGCCGTTGACGGCCGCTGGCCTTGATGGTGGCAGCGACGTCGAGTAGGGCGATGAGCTCGTCCGCGGTGAAGTCGATCTCCTTGACGAAATCCCGGCCACGCAGGTCGATCGACATCATGCACTCCCGAATTGCCGTTGCAGGGCATCGTCGTTGGCCCGCTGCTACCAGCTCGAGTGTAGCGAGCAGGCTTCCGCTGCCTCCCGTGAATGCGAAGTGGGTGGCATCCCCCCGAGGACGCCACCCACTCCCTGGTGCAAGTGTTACGCGGTCTGCAGGCGGGTGCGCAACGCCGCGAGTTCCTCACGCAGTGCCACCGGCACATGATCGCCGAACTGCGTGAAGTACTCGGCCGTCATGTCACACTCCGCCAGCCAACGATCGGCATCGACGTGGAAGAGATCGGCCAGATCCTCCGGCGTGATGTCCAGGCCCTCGAGGTCGAGGTCACCGGGCAGCGGCGCCAAACCAAGCGGCGTCTCACGGGCACTCACCCGAC
>JAJXSV010000055.1 GCA_021784375.1 Actinomycetes bacterium
CTCAGATTCTGGCAGGTATCGCGTTTGTGGGTGATGACATTTCGGACATCGAGCGGCTGTGGGCCGGGCCAGTGGCCTGGACTGCGAGTGGGTTCGGTGGCGATGGTCAGGTCGCCTTTGGCGCCAGGTTGGCGCCGATGCTCCGGTAAGTGAGCGGGTCAGCGAGCGAGACCTGCGATCAGCGCTGGACTTGGGCCCGTCGGAAGCGCAATCCATGCCCGTCGTCCGGGTGTGGGACTCCGTGGTTTCACTGTTGGTGGGAAGAGCGAGGTGGCGTCGCCAGCGGGGCTTGGTGCTGGGTGCGCGAATGGGACGCGGTTCAGCGTGTTGGGATGATGAGTCGGTTCGGTGACTCCGGCTCTTCGAACGCGTGTGCTTGTTCCAGTTGCACTCGTGCGATTTCCAGTTCGCGGAAGTCGATGGCGCGCGTGAAGTCTTGGGCGAAGCGCAGCACTTTCACGAGGAGTTCTGCGTTTGACTGTCGGCTGAGGAGACGAAGACCGTCGAGATAGTCGGTGCGGTACACAGTGGGAATGATGATGCGGCATTCGTTGCCGGCGACGAGTTCACTGTTGGCGAAGATGCGAGCGGTTCGTCCATTGCCGTCCGCGAATGGGTGTGTCTCGGCGATCAGGAACATTGTGTACACGGCGCGTTCGAAAGCAGTGTCTAGGTCTTGGAGTCGCCTCCATCCTTCGGCCAGCGTGCCGGGTACGAGTTCCGGCATGACGAAGGTCGTGTTTCCAGCGCGGTTGGCAGCCTGTTTGAACTCCCCTGGCTGCATGTCGAGTCGGCCGCCGAGCAAGATGGCGTGACGCATGCGCAGCAGTTCCAAGAACTCGCGTGGCGTGCTCGCGCGCTCGGACATGCCGGCGAGGTCAGACGTGATGCGGTAGGTGCCGAGGAGGTCGTGGCTATCTCCAACACGGTTGGGGATCGTCTGCTCGTGGTAGACGATGTCGATCGCTTCATCGAGCATGAACTCGGTGCCTTCAATGAAGTTGGAGAAGTACGCTTCAAAGAAGGGCAGATGCCTGCCGCTGTCCACAGTGTGGGCGGGGCGATGTTGCGGCGCGGAGCGTCGCAGGGTGGTGATGATTTCGTCGAACAGTCGCAGGCGCTCGTGATCGACGGGGTGGCCGTGCGCCCGAGCGTTCAGGGCAACCGAACCGGAGGTTGCGCGCTGTGAACCCATGGCTGTGCCGATCAGGGCAGAGACGCGCGCGAGTTGCGCGACGGTTGTGCCGACGCTCGCTGCGACCTTCTGCGCCTCGGCGCGGTACCGGACGAGTCGCGTTTCCCCGTCCAGTTGGCAGAGCCGATCAATCCAGTCCGCGAGTTCCGTGTCCGTCAGAGTGCGGCGCATGTTGCCGTTCCGCGCGCGGGACAGCTGGGCATTCTCTGCCAGGGCGCGACCTCGGCTGGCCATGTGCAGTCCGCCGGGCAGCGCCGCATCTCCATCCAGAGGGCTAGCACCGCGTCGAGCGCGCACGAGCAAGCCGGGGAGTTCCAAGTCGCGAACGCGAGCGTCGTGGACGAGGTACAGCACTCCGTCAACTGGGCCTCCCCGGACCGCGCTGCGATCACTGATGACCGCTGAGGGGAACTCATGTCCGACGATCTCAAGCCACTCCCGGCGAACCACGTCCTCGAGGGTGGAGTCGGTATCCTCGGTGTAGATGCCAGGTGCGATGCGCCTGAGTTCGCCGGCGGCGACTCGTCGCGCAATCGCTTCGGGGTGCGTCTCCCCGGCGAAGATGATGCCGTTAGCCACAATATCCTCACATACCTGTGATGCTTTTCGTATTTAGTGTATCGGTATGTGATGACTTCTGTCTGTAAGCGGTTGACGGGGCTCCGAGTTCACGGCGTGGTGCGCTCCCGGTCCGAACAACGAAGGGTTCCTTCGATGTTGCCCGCCAGGGCCCAGAAGGGGTGGGTTCCCGTGGCGCAGAATGGCGCCTAACGCTTCTGCGGGCCCACCCTGTCATCACCCACAAAAGCGATACTTGGATTCTGGCAGGTATCGCGTTTGCGGGTGAGCAAGGTGGGTGGCAGGTCGCCTCGAGGGAGGCCTGCGGGCCGAGTGCCCCGAAGGCTTCGCGTGCCCCGCCGATGCACTCATAGACCATTTGGTGGCTGACGAGGCGCCCGTCGCCGACGCGCTCCATGCGGTCGGATCAGTCAGGTGGAACGTGGACACGCCGTTCGATAGCAGAGACGACGGCGGGCTGATGTCCGGTTGCACGCGCTGGCCGAGGGGCCGACGCCGCAGCGCCGCTGGCATGTCGCCCGTCGGGGGTGGCGCCTACGCTGTTGCGTCGGGAGGGACGGATGACCCTGGCATCGATCGCGCTCATGCTGGCCGTCGGCCTGGTGGGACCCGTCCTCGCCTCCTGGAAGCGCGGCAGCGTGCCGGTGGCGGTGGGCGAACTGCTCGTCGGCGTGCTGCTCGGCCCCTCCGCCTTCAACCTCCTGTCGAGCAACGACCCGACGTCCGACACGCTCTCCGCCATCGGGTTCGCGCTGGTCATGCTGGTGGTGGGCAGCCACCTCAATCCGCGGGCCTTCGCAGACCGTGCCATCACCGTTCGGGCACTCCAGATCGTCGGAGCGTCGGCCGTGGTGGCGGTCTTGGGCGCGTGGGCCGTGCGCGCGCTCACCGGCTTCGAGAACGTGGGCCTGATGGCCGCGCTCATGGCCTCCAGCTCGGCCGCCATCATCCTGCCGGTGCTGGAGCAGATCGGTGACGTGGAACGCAACCAGCTGCTCATCACGCACGTGACGATCGCGGACCTCCTCGGCATCGTCTCCCTGCCGCTCGTCATGCACTCACCGAACGTGGGCCGGACGGTGGCCGGCGCGGGCACTGTGGCGGCCCTCGCCGGCCTCTTCTACCTGCTGCTGCGGCACGCCGATCGCAGCGGGTCACTGCATCGCTTCCACGAGTTCTCCAAGGAGCATGCCTTCGGCCTGGAGCTGCGCATCAGCCTGGTCGTCGTCATCGGCCTGTCCGCACTCGCCGGCCGCTTCCATGTGACGGTCATGATCGCCGGCCTCAGCGTGGGCATCGCCCTGGCGGCGGTGGGCGTACCGCACCGCCTGGCCCGACAGCTGTTCGGCATCGCCGAGGGCTTCTTCTCCCCCATCTTCTTCGTGATCCTCGGCTCGCGCATCGACGTGCGCGCCGCCGTCTCCGACCCGCGTGCCCTCGGCCTGGCCGCCGCCCTGTCCATCGGCACCGTCCTCGCACATGCGACGGCCCGCCTCTTCGGAGAGTCGCTGCACCTCGCGTTCATGTCGGGCGCCCAGTTGGGCGTGCCCGTGGCCGCGGTCACCATCGGCCAGGCCTCGGGTGAACTGGGCGCCGGCCAGGCGGCGGCCATCCTCGCGGCAGCCCTGGTGAGCATCCTCGTCACCACCCTGGCCAGCAAGCGCCACCCCACACCCACCAACCCGGTGCCCACCCCACCGCCCAGACCAGGAGGCCCCTGATGTCCAAGGAAGCGTGGCTCTCCGAACCCGAGGAGCACGACTACCCGGCGGCCGCCGAGTACCTCGCGCTCCTGCTCGAACCCGCCATGGTGGAGGCGGTCGTCCTCGCCATGCGCAGCGCGCCCATCACCCAGGTCAAGGCCAAGGATCTGCTGCGCGCCTCCCGCCTGCCCGCCCTGGACGACAGCAACCGGCACGTCTCCAAGGACCTCAAGCGGCTGCACGACGGCACGCCACTCTCCCCCGTGCTGGCGGTCCGTGGCGACGCCGCGACTGACCGGCCGCTCGTCATCGCCGACGGCTTCCATCGCATCTGCGCCGCCTACTACGACGACGAGGATGTCGAGGTGCCGTGCAAGTTGGTGCCGTTGCCCGGCCGCTGATCGACCCGCCGATCCTTACCTCGGCCTGACCCGCCATGGCGCAGGCCGCTGGGCCCGGCAAATATAGTTGCTTGCAAGCAAACAATTAGGAGTTGCCGTGGCGAAGTCGAAGCGACTGCACGGGTTGCACCCCGACCGTTACAAGTGGGTGGCCCTGTCGAACACGACGCTGGGCACGCTGATGGCCACCATCAACGGGTCGATCATCCTCATCTCGCTGCCCGCGATCTTCAACGGCATCGGCATCAACCCCTTGGTGCCGGGCAACACCGGCTACCTGCTCTGGACGATGATGGGCTACATGCTCGTCACCGCGGTGCTGGTGGTGAGCCTGGGCCGACTGGGCGACATCATGGGCCGCGTCCGCATCTACAACTTCGGCTTCGCCGTCTTCTCCGTCGGCTCGGTGCTGCTGGCGCTCGACCCGCTCACCGGGGGCGGCGGGGCCATGTGGCTCGTCGTGCTGCGCCTCGTGCAGGGTGTCGGCGGCGCCATGCTCTTCGCCAACTCCAGCGCCATCATCGTCGATGCCTTCCCGACCGAGCAGCGCGGCCTGGCCATGGGCATCAACCAGGTCTCCGCCATCGCGGGCTCCTTCATCGGCCTGGTCGCCGGCGGCCTGCTGTCCGTCGTGCACTGGCGCTGGGTCTTCTGGGTCTCGGTGCCCTTCGGCATCATCGGCACCTTCTGGGCGTACCACAGCCTGCGCGACAACGGGAAGCGCGTGCATGCCCGCATCGACTGGCTGGGCAACCTCACCTTCGCGGTGGGCCTGACCTCCATCCTGAGTGCGATTGTCTACGCCATCCAGCCCTACGGCAGCTCCGCCATGGGCTGGACCAACCCCTCGGTCGACACCGCCCTGGTCGGCGGCCTGCTCTTCCTCGCCCTCTTCATCTGGATCGAACTGCGCGTGCAGTCCCCGATGTTCGACCTCCGCCTGTTCCGCAATCGCGCCTTCTCCATGGGCAGCTTCGCCGGCCTGCTCGCCGCGACGGCACGTGGTGGCCTGCAGTTCATGCTCATCATCTGGCTCCAGGGCATCTGGCTGCCGCAGCACGGGTACTCGTACGACGCCACGCCCCTGTGGGCGGGGATCTACCTGCTCCCCATGACCATCGGCTTCCTGGTGGCGGGGCCGGCCGCGGGCTTCTTCTCCGACCGTCACGGTGCGCGTGCGCTGTCCACCATCGGCATGGTGGTGTTCGCGCTGAGCTTCGTCGGCCTGCTCCTCATCCCCACCGACTTCAACTACCTGGCCTTCGCCGCCCTCATCGCCATCAACGGCATCTCGGGCGGCCTCTTCGCGGCGCCCAACTCCACCGCCATCATGAACAGCGTCCCGGCCGCCAACCGCGGTGGCGCTGCCGGCATCCAGGCCGCGTTCCTGAACTCCGGCTCCGTACTTTCCATGGGCCTGTTCTTCTCACTGATGATCGTGGGGCTGGCCAAGGGCCTGCCCGATGCCCTGCTGAGCGGGCTCACCGCGCACGGGGTCGGCGCGGCCCAGGCCCAGGCCCTGGCCCAACTGCCACCGGTGGCGATCCTTTTCTCATCCCTGCTCGGCTTCAACCCGCTGGCCACCCTGCTGGGCTCGGCGAGCGCCGCCCATGTGAGCGCCACCCAGTGGTCGCTGCTCACCGGACGCCAGTTCTTCCCGCAGCTCATCACGGCACCCTTCCACGACGGCCTGGTCGTGGTGTTCGCCATGGCCATCGTCATGGCCCTGCTGGGTGCCCTGTTCTCCGCCCTCCGCGGTGCCCGCTACGTGCACGAGGAGGTGCACCCGCCGGCTCATCACATCCACGAGCATCTGGTGGACCTCGCCTCGTCCGCGGGTGCGGTTCCCGGCGAGCCGGCCCTCGAGAACGAACTCCTGTGACCGCGCACTCCGGATCCGCGGCCCTTGCGCCCGACGTCGCCGACCGTCTGCAACGCGTGGTGGCCCGCATCGGCCGCGTGCTGCGCCAGGCCGGGGGTGATGCCCTCACGCTCTCGCAGATGTCGATGCTCGGCACCATCGCCAAGCACGACGGCTGCCGCATCGGCGAGCTGGCCGTGCACGAGTCCATCGGTGCTCCCGTCGCCACCCGGGTCGTCGCCTCCCTGGAGACGCTCGCGCTGGTGCGACGGGAGCCCGACTGCCTGGATGGCCGCGCCAGCCTCGTGCACATCACTGCCAAGGGCACCCGCGCGCTCGGCGCCCTGCGCCGCCAACGCGCTGCGGTGCTGCTCGCCCGCCTCGAGGGCCTCGACGCGGTGCAGGCCGAGGCCCTGGCGCGGGCCCTACCGACGCTGGAGCGGCTGGCCGGCGATTGACCCCTGCCGTGAGGCACGTCACCATGTTGCGGGACGTTTGCGGATAGCCCGCAAAGTACCCCCGGGGGTACTTTGCGCGTGAAGGTCTTCAGCGCGCGACATGGAGGTCAATATGCGCAAGAAAGTGCTCGTCCTGGGCTCGAACTTCGGCGGCGTCACCGCCGCCATCTCCATCAAGAACGAACTCAAGGGTGACGTCGACGTCACCGTGCTCTCGGTGAGTTCGAAGTTCCTGTACACGCCCTCGCTCATCTGGGTCCCCTTCGGCGCCCGCAACGTCGAGGACATCACCTTCGAGGTGGCCCCCACCTTCGCCGCCCACGGCATCGAGTTCGTGCAGAAGGCCGCGGCCAAGTTGGAGCCCGACTTCAACCAGGTCATCGACGTGGACGGCAACGTGCACTCGTACGACTACCTGGTCATCGCGACCGGCACCCAGGTGGACTTTAACCGCGTCGACGGCTTCAAGGAGAACGCGACCACCATCGTGAACCCCGATGCCGCCGTGCGCTCCGCCGAGGCCTGGCGCAAGTTCCTCCGCGAGCCGGGTGACGTCGTCATCGGCGCCACGCAGGGCGCGAACTGCTTCGGCGCCGCCTACGAGTACCTCTTCAACGTGTCGTACCAACTGCGCAAGGCCGGCATCAAGCGACAGGTCAAGCTCAACTACGTCACCTCCGAGCCCTACCTCGGCCACTTCGGCATCGACGGCATGCCCACCGGCAAGTTCATGGTCGACATGTTCTTCAAGAAGGAGAACATCACCGGCTACACGAACGTCGCCATGGACCACATCGACAAGGACAACGTGCGCCTGTCCGACGGCCGCGACATCCCCTTCAAGTACGCCATGATCATCGCGCCCTTCCTCGGCGTGGAGGCCGTGAAGTCTTGCGAGAAGATCGTGAACGCCAACGGCTTCGTCGATGTGCGCGACACCTACCAGACCAAGGCCTACGACAACGTGTACGCCGTGGGCACCGCCGCTGCGGTCACCGCGCCCTACACGACACCCGTCGCGACCGGCGTGCCGAAGACCGGTTACCCGACCGACACCATGGCCAAGACCGCGGCCGAGAACATCGTGTCGCAGATCAGGGGACGCTCGGCCACCAAGGAGAAGTCCTTCGGCGAGATCCCGGCCATGTGCATCATGGACGCGGGCAACAACGGCATCGCCCTGCTCGGCGACCACATGCTGAAGCCGCGCAAGGCCGCCATCCTCATCCCCGGCCCGCAGAACCACGCCCTGAAGATCGGGCTCGAGAAGTACATGCTGTGGAAGAACAAGGGCGGCTATGTGAAGCTGCCGTAACCACGGCGCGACGTGCAGGTTTGCGCCCCATCAAGTCGCGCAGATGGCGCGCAAGGGAGGGCTCGGAGCAATCCGGGCCCTCTTTGCATGGTTGCAGCCGGTTGTCGGCGGAGGCGTGGATCAGGCGCGCTGGCGCCTACGCTCGGCGGATGCAGACGTTCCCCCGTCCTGTCGTGACAGCCGCCCGCAGCAAGCTGCCGGGGTTGTCCCTCATCGCCGCCATGGTGGCCCTCGCGTTCGGCCTCAACCACCTGCTGCCGTCGGTCTCGCCGCTCACCAGTTCGGTGGCCATCGGCTTCGCCGTGGTGAACCTCTTCGGGTGGCCGTCGTGGGCCGAAGCCGGCACCGCCCTCGCCGCCAAACCGCTCCTGCGCCTGGGCGTGGCCCTGCTCGGCATGGACCTCTCGTTGCAGGCCCTGCTCGACCTCGGTCCCCGGGGCGCCCTCGCCGTGGTCTCGGTGGTCACCGTCACCATCCTCGGTGTCACCCTGCTGGCGCGATGGTTCGGGCTCTCCCAGGACCTGGGCCTGCTCATCGGCGTCGGGTACGGCATCTGCGGCGCCTCCGCCGTGGCCGCGGTGAAGCCGCAGACGGACGCCACCGAGCAGGAGGCGTCGTACGCCGTGGGCCTGGTGGCCATCTGCGGCACCCTCTCCATCGGCGTGCTGCCCGTCATCGGAGCCGCCCTGGGGCTGAGCGACCACCTCTTCGGCCTGTGGGCCGGGGCCGCCGTGCACGACGTCGGACAGGTCGTGGCCACGGCCAGCACGCGCGGCGACCTCGCACTGCGCGCAGCCATCGTCGTGAAGCTCGCGCGCGTCGCCATGCTCGCGCCCGTCGTCCTCATCATGTCCATGCGCCACCGGCGGCGGGCGGCCAACGGGCACACCCACACCAACCACGTGCCGCTCGTGCCCGGGTTCGTGCTCGGGTTCCTCGCACTCGCGGCGCTCAACAGCACCGGACGGATCCCCGCAGCCATCACCGCGGGCACCACCACGGTCAGCCACATCCTCATCGCCTTCGGGCTGGCCGCGCTCGGCCTCGGTGTCCGTTGGCGCGAGTTGCGGGCCGTCGGCAGCCGACCCCTGGCCCTCGGGCTGCTCGCCTGGGCACTGGTCGCCGGCATCGCCCTGCTCGTGGTGCACCTGCTGCCCTGATCCCGGCAAGCCGTCGACGACGGCCCGCGCGCCACACTCCTCATGGTCACGTCCCAGTGCGCTGCGGCCCTGTTCGCCATGCAACCCCGCGCGTAGCGTGTCAAGCGCAGCAGCGCTGGATTCCGAGCAGAGAGGGGCCATCCCATGACCGTCGAGGAGCAGTTGAGCGGGCACATCGTCGTAGGCGTCGACGGGTCGGAGCACTCGAAGGCGGCGCTGCGCTGGGCGGCCAAGGTGGCGCCCATCTTCGGTGGGGTCATCGAGGCCATGGCCGTGTGGGGCCTCCCCGCAGTGGCGAGTTGGGAAGCCGCCTTCCTCGTGGAGCCGGAGGAGATCGAGCGCAGCACGCGCGAGATGCTCGATCACACGCTCGCCGACGTCTTCGGGCCGGAGTTGCCGCCCGGACTGGTGCGCTCGATCGTCTTCGGCGATCCGGCACGCGCACTCATCAAGGCCAGTACGCACGCGGCGCTCGTGGTCGTGGGCTCGCGTGGCGCGGGCGCGCTCTCGGGCCTGCTGCTCGGTTCCGTGAGTGCGCACTGCGCCGAACGCGCCAAGTGCCCGGTCACCGTGGTCCACGAGCGCTGAGGGTCGTCCACGGGCGCTGATCCCGCCCGCATCCGGGTGGGGCCGCCGTCATGACGGACACCGTCGGCGAGGAGTGATTGCGGCCCTGAATCGCAGATGGCCTGCGCGCCATGGTTGCGCGGGGGGTGGGGGGTGCGGTTACCGTGCCCTCAACCTCAGGGAGTTGGTACTCGTGAAGGCCCTCGTTATCGGAGCGGGCGGAGTGGGTCGGGCGATCGCGAACATTGCGACGCGTCGCGCATTCATCACCGAACTCGTGTTGGCGGACCACGACTACCTGCGCGCCGAGCAGGCCATCCGTCGCATCGGCGACCCGCGCTTCCGCGCTGCCGAGGTGAATGCCGCGGAACTCGAGACCATCCGCGAACTCATCCGCGAGTGCCAGCCCGACGTCGTCATCAACGCCGTAGACCCGCGCTTCGTCATGCCCATCTTCCTGGCCTGCGAGATCGAGAACACCAACTACATGGACATGGCGATGTCGCTGTCGCGGCCTCATCCCCAGTACCCGTACACCGAGACCGGCGTGAAGTTGGGCGACGAGCAGTTCGCCCGCGACTGGAACTGGAGCGAGCGCAGGATCTGGGCGCTCGTCGGCATCGGCATCGAGCCCGGCCTGTCCGACGTCTTCGCCCGCTATGCCTCCGACGAGTTGTTCTCCCGCATCGACCAGCTCACCGTCTACGACGGCTCCAACCTCACGGTCGCGGGCTACGAGTTCGCGCCCTCGTTCTCCATCTGGACGACCATCGAGGAGTGCCTGAACCCGCCCCTCGTGTGGGAGGACGGGCGCGGCTGGTACACCACGGAGCCCTTCAGCGAGCCCGAGGTGTTCGACTTCCCCGAGGGCATCGGGCCGGTGGAGTGCGTGAACGTGGAGCACGAGGAGGTCGTGCTCATCCCCCAGAAGGTGGATGCGCGCAAAGTCAACTTCAAGTATGGCCTGGGCGAGGAGTTCATCAGCATCCTCAAGACCATCCACCTGCTGGGGATGGACCGCAAGGAGAACGTGAACGTCATGGGCGTGCAGGTGGCACCACGCGACATCCTGGCCGCTTCACTCCCCGATCCGGCCACCCTGGGCGAGCGCATGAAGGGCAAGACCTGCGCCGGCACCTACGTCGAGGGCCTGGACAAGCAGGGCCGCCCCAAGGCCGTGTACGTGTACCACGTCGTCGACAACGAGTGGTCGATGGCGGAGTACGGGGACCAGGCCGTGGTGTGGCAGACCGCGCTCAATCCGGTCATCGCCATGGAGCTCATCCATGACGGGGTGTGGCAGCCGGACGGCGTCAACGGCCCGGAGTGGTTCGAGCCCAAGCCCTTCCTCGACAAGCTCATGGAGTACGGCTCGCCCTGGGGCATCCGCGAGGAGGACCCCGGCGACGTCGTCGCCTGACGCGGATCGCGTGCGATTTCCTGCTTACCCCACCCAAGTGGCGCCACCTGACCTGGTTGAGTTGGGCAAATGGCGCCATTTGCTTGGGGTATGCGCAGGGGAGGATCCAGTCAGGGTCTGATTAGCCGGCGCAGTTGGGTGACGAGCGCGCCCGCCAGACCCTGGAATCGTGCCAGCGACATTGCTGTCCATGCGGGTCCGGGAAGCAGGACACGACCGCTTCGGTACAGGTGCTCCGTGGGGATGCGCTTCAGACTGATCGCACGCGAGGCCATCGGGTGCGTGGCGAACGGAAGCAGGATCCCGTAAAGGCGTGCCGCACCCGCAAAGGACGTGCAGATGCGCCCTTCTGCCACGGCGTGCGAGATGCGCAGGCCGTCGACGCCCGAATCCCCCGCTGGTGCGAACAGCCCATGGCCGATGCGGCGCACCAGCCCGCGCTCCGCCCACCCGCGCACGACCGCGCGTGAGACACCGAGGTCACGCGCCTCGGCGAGCGTGAACGGACGCGAGAAGGGCACACTGCGGGACATGCGCGCATTCCAGTCGCCGCCAGCGGTGGATGACCCGTTGTCCACAGGAGGACGGTTGCCCCAACCCCGACGACGCCTGGCTCGCCTGGAGCCACAAGTGCTTACCCCACCCAAGCGGCGCCAGTAGGCACGGTTGAGTGGGGCAAGTGGCGCCAGTTGGATTGGGTAAGCCGTTGCAGTCGCGCGCGAGTGGCAGATCCTGCCTGCGACTGCCCTACTTGGCGCGCAGGATGCGGGGGAGGACGCCGCTCACGATGCTCACGGTGGAGGCGCCGGCCATGGCCCACCAGAAGCCGTCGATGGTGCGCGAGGCACTCCAGTGGTCGG
>JAJXSV010000056.1 GCA_021784375.1 Actinomycetes bacterium
CATCGTGCGCGTGCTCGCCGGCGAGCTCGACGGCCACAAGGGGCCGGGCATCTCGCACACGCCGCTCGTCATCACGCACGTCACCCTCGCTCCCGGCGCCTCCATCGACATCCCCTGGCGCGAGGACTTCAACGCCCTCGCCTACGTCCTCGCCGGGCGTGGCACGGTGGGGCCGGAAGGGCATCCCGTGCGCACCGGACAGAACGTGGTGCTCGTCAATGGCAACGTGCTGCGCTTGACTGCCGGGCCATCGCAGGATGCACAGCACCCCAACCTGGAGATGTTCGTCATCGGCGGCGTGCCGCTGCGCGAACCGGTGATCCAGTACGGGCCCTTCGTGATGAGCACGCGCGAGGAGATCATCCAGGCCTTCGACGATTACCAGGCCGGCGCCTTCGGGCACATCCCGGTAAACGCCATCCAGCCCCACCGCGCGCGCTAGCTTCGAACACGGTTGTTCACGAATGGCCCGGATTCCGGGTTGAAAGTGAACAACCGTGCCGGGCACCATCGAGCAGGAAGGAGATGGGCATGCATCTCGTGGATCCCAAGGTCGTGCAGTTGGGTGCTGCGGGCACGCTGTCCGTGCAGCGGTCGATCCCGACGCGCGGTGCGCATCGCATCGGCGCCTGGGTCTTCGTCGACCACTACTCGGTCAACGACGCCGACGCGGCGTCCGCGATGAACGTCGGAACCCATCCGCACAGCGGCCTGCAGACGGCCAGCTGGGTCTTCTCCGGCACCATCGAGCACCGCGACAGCGGCGGTGTGCACGGCTTCATCAAGCCCGGAGAACTCAATCTCATGACGGCCGGCCGCGGTATCTCGCACTCCGAGTACTCATTGCCGGTCGACAGCGCCCTGCAGGGCGTCCAGTTGTGGATCGCCTTGCCCGAACACGCGCGCTTCGTCGAACCGACGTTCGCGCACTTCGTGCCGACGCCCGTCATGGGGAGTGGCTTCACGGCGCGCGTATTCCTCGGCTCGGCCTTCGGGTCGACCTCACCCGTCGTCACGCACACTCGCTTGCTGGGAGCGCAGATCGACATCGACGCCGGCGCGACGGTCGACGTCGCACTCGACGACGCCTTCGAGCACGGGCTGCTCGTGGACCGCGGCACGGTCTCGGTGGACGTCGGCGACTCGACCTTGCGTGCGGGGGAGGGACAGTTGCTCGTCATCCCGGTCGGAGCAGCCCTGGCCAAGGTGCAGACCGCGGACGGGGCCCGTCTCGTGCTGCTCGGTGGGGCGCCGTTCACGGAGCCGATCGTCATGTGGTGGAACCTCATCGGCAGGACCCATGACGAGATCATCGCGTGGCGGCAGCAATGGCTCGACGAGTTGGCGGGGACGGCGTCGACGCGCATGTTCGGCATCCCCGTCGACGACACCGGTGTCGCCGAGCCCGTGCCGGAGGCGCCGGCGCTCACGCTCAAGCCCCGCATCTGAACTGTCCGACGCCCCTCGCCGCCCGGTTGTTCACAAACCGCCCGCATTCCGGTCGAAATCTGCACAACCAAGGACTCGGCACCCGCGTTGTTCACAAATCGCCCGCATTCCGGTCGAAATCTGAACAACGCGGTTCCGCACAGGTCCGCAGGCGCCGGAATTCTCCCGCGCTGCCGGATGCCGGCTCCGCCGCGTCCGCCGCTCGCCCAGCATCCCGGCATGAAGAGCATCAACAACGACCTCGCCCGTCTCATCGAATGCCAGCATGGGCTGGTCAACATCCGACAGCTCGCGCAGGCCGGTCTCCGCGGCGATCAGGTGTCCAGGCGTGTGAACGCCGGCCATTGGGCGCGAGTGACGAGCGCAGTGGTGCGCGTATCGCTGCAGCCCGTTGATCGTCTGAGCGAGCTCTGGACCGCTGCGCTGCATTACGACGGAGCGCAACTCGCAGGCTCATCGGCACTCGAGGTACTCGGTCTACCGGCCCCCAAGGACAGCATCATCCATCTCGTCGGCACGCGAACCGGACGGGTGTCGCCACTGCCGCGCTGCATCATGCACACCCAGGTCCGCGCCGATGAGTCGCAGACGATGCCGGACCGCGCGGCCGTACTACCGGCCACGATGCAGGCCCTGAAGTGGGCTCGCACGGACGCACAGGCCGCGTTCCAGGCAATCTGGTCCATCCAACATCGGTTGATTGACCTCGAGGAACTGCAGATGCGCATCCACGCCCTGCCAGCTGGGCCGGGTACAGCGGCGGCCCGCCGTCGTGTCGCCTTGATCCTGCCCGGCACACACTCCATGCGCGAGTTGGAGTTCGCGAACGGATGCCGAGCGCGAGGTCTGCCGGAGCCGGTCCGCCAACGAGTTCGGCAGGACTCGGAGGGACGGCCGCGGTACACCGACGCCGAATTCAAGGTCGCTGGCCGGACCCTCATCGTCGAAGTCGATGGCATGCAGCACCTTGACGCCGTCGTCCGCATCGATGATGAATGGCGCGAGAACGAGTTCACCCTTCAAGGCGTACCGATGCTGCACATCTCCTCGCTTGCCCTGCGCGTCGACCCGGAGCGTGTCTATGCGCAGCTCCGACGCGCACTGCAGGCTATGCGTCGAGCAGCATGACCCCGTTGTTCACGAACGGCCCGCATTCCGGTCGATACGTGAACAACCAGCCAGAGCACGCCAGGGCTGTGCAGGATCGGACCGGATTGCGGGCGGTTTGTGAACAACCGCGAGATGGGCTGCGCCACTGCGCCACCGCGCCACCGCGCCACCCCCCCACAGCCACCCCGCCACAGCGCTATTTCGCGACTTCGGCGTAGTAGCACCAGAGATCGATGTCATCGAGCTTGAGTGCGGCGAAGCCCTTGAGCTCCAGCGCGGCGACCACCTGCGCGCGGTGCTCCGTCGCGTGGTGCGCGGCCTGGGCCAGGATCATGGAACGCGGATACGTGTAGTCCCCGTCGCCGAGGTCCTGCGTCAGCATCGCATCCTCGAGTGCCGCCTGCGCGGTCAACTGCGCGTCGATCTCCGCCAGGCCGCGAGCGAGCGCACGCACATCCTGCATCCCGACTGGCATGACCAAGGCCTCCCACGGACCGAGTTTCAGGCAGTAGCGGTACCAGTGCCCGGACTCCACGAGGTGGCCGAGGATGCGTCCGACCGTCCACTCAGGATCGACGACGTACGCCGTCAGCGCCGCATCCGGTAGCACCGCCACGGACGCGTACAACTTCCCATTGGCCCACGCCATGTGCCGCAGGCTCATGTGCATCGTGCTCGTCATACCGGTATCCCAGTGCACAGCAGGCGCACCGGCAATGGTGTGACCACACACGAACGCGCAGACCTGCGTTCGTGTCGACGCTTCGCCAGCGCCACGAAGGCGCGGCATCGCCGAGATGCGCGCGTGGGACCCACCACGGAGCCCGTCCGCACATGGACGGCCGCGGAGCGGTTACGGGAGCTTGGAGACGTCGCGAACGGCGCCCGTGTCGGCGCTCGTCACCATGGCCGCGTACACCTTGAGGGCGGTCGACACCTCGCGCTCGCGGCCGACCGGCTTCCACGCATCCGCGCCCCGCGCCTCCATGGCCGCGCGACGACGCTCCAGTTCCGCGTCGGTCACGTCGAGTCGGATGGACCGCGCCGGGATGTCGATGACGATGATGTCGTCCTCCTCGATGAGCGCGATGGCACCACCCGAGGCCGCCTCAGGCGACACGTGACCGATGGACAGCCCCGAGGTGCCCCCGGAGAAGCGCCCGTCGGTGATGAGCGCACATGCCTTCCCGAGACCCTTGGCCTTGATGTACGAGGTCGGGTACAGCATCTCCTGCATGCCCGGCCCGCCGCGCGGACCCTCATAGCGGATGACCACGGCGTCGCCCGCCTTCACGCGGTTGTTCAGGATGGCCTCGACGGCCTCCTCCTGGCTCTTGAACACGCGTGCGGGACCGGAGAACCGGTGCAGGTCCTTGTCGACGCCCGCCGTCTTCACGATGCACCCATCCTGTGCGATGTTGCCGTACAGCACCGCCAGCCCACCGTCCTGGGAGAAGGCGTGCTCCTGATCGCGGATGACGCCCGTCGCGCGATCGTCATCGAGGCTGTCGTAACGCCGCTCCTGCGAGAACGCAACCTGGGTCGGGATGCCACCAGGTGCTGCACGGAAGAAGGTGCGAACGGACTCATCATCGGTGCTGACGATGTCCCACTGCTCGAGCGCCTCGCCCATGGAGGGCGCGTGCACCACAGGTAGGTCGGTGTGCAGCTTCCCGGCGCGCGCGAGTTCGCCGAGGATGCCCATGACGCCGCCTGCGCGGTGCACGTCCTCCATGTGCACCAACTGCGTCGAGGGAGCCACCTTGGAGAGGTGTGGCACGTTCCGGGAAAGGCGGTCGATGTCCTTCATGGTGAAGTCGACGCCGGCCTCCTGTGCAGCAGCCAGCAGGTGCAGCACGGTGTTGGTCGAGCCACCCATGGCGATGTCGAGCGACATCGCGTTCTCGAACGCAGCGAAGGTGGCCACTGAGCGCGGCAGCACCGAGGTGTCGCCGTTGTCGTAGTAGCGACGGGCGTTCTCGACGATGAGTCGGCCAGCGCGCAGGAACAACTGCTTGCGATCGGCGTGCGTTGCCAGCGTGGAACCGTTCCCGGGCAACGACAATCCGAGCGCTTCGGTGAGGCAGTTCATCGAGTTCGCAGTGAACATGCCCGAGCAGGAACCGCAGGTGGGGCAGGCGGTGCGCTCCATGGCGAGCACCTGCTCGTCGCTGTTCCTGTCGTCGGCGGCCTCCACCATGGCGTCGACGAGGTCGACCATGCGCGTGGTGTCGCCCCACTGCACCTTGCCGGCCTCCATGGGCCCACCACTCACGAAGACCGCGGGGATGTTGAGCCGTAACGCAGCCATGAGCATGCCGGGTGTGATCTTGTCGCAGTTGGAGATGCACACCATGGCGTCTGCGGTGTGCGCGTTCACCATGTACTCCACGGAGTCGGCGATGAGGTCGCGACTCGGCAGCGAGTAGAGCATGCCGCCATGACCCATGGCGATGCCGTCATCGACGGCGATGGTGTTGAACTCCTTGGCGATGCCGCCCGCGGCCTCGATCTCGCGCGCGACCATCTGCCCGAGGTCCTTGAGGTGGACATGCCCGGGCACGAACTGCGTGAACGAGTTGACGACGGCGATGATGGGCTTGCCGAAGTCACCCTCCTTGACACCGGTGGCGCGCCACAACGCGCGCGCGCCTGCCATGTTGCGGCCGTGGGTGGACGTCCAGGAGCGGTATGCCGGCATCGGAACCTCGCGTATTCGCTGCTAATCGGGCATGAATACCCTACGACCATGAGATCCCTGCGGTTCCCGGCCTCGGCACTGCTGGCCGCCCTCGTGCTCACCGGCTGCGGCGCGACGAGCACACCGGTCAGGACCGCGACACAACCGTCGCAATCCGTGACCCCGTCGGCGACACCCACACCCACCTGCGCACACTTCTCTCCGCTGACGGGAACCTGCAGCAACGCCAACGCACCCGTGCTCATCGTGAAGATCGATGACCTGGGCGAGGCCCGGCCGCAGTTCCACCTCAACCAGGCCGACATGGTGCTCGTGGAGCCGGTCGAGGGCGGCCTCACCCGCCTG
This sequence comes from Actinomycetes bacterium, assembly GCA_021784375.1. The sequence goes on from JAJXSV010000056.1 coordinate 5,606, forward strand.
TTCGCGGTGTACAACAGCACCTTCCCAGACACGGTCGGTCCCATCCGCAGCGCCCGCATCACCGACACCGATCTGGCACCGGCCTTCGGTGACCCGCTGTTCGCCTACTCGGGTTCGCAGGGCAAGCTGGTGCCGTACCTGCGCGCCACCCGCATGCAGATGGTCGGCGCACCGCAGGGTGGCTTGGGCTACCGTCGACTCACCGATCGCCCAGCCCCGCACAATTACGTCGCAGATGTGGCGACGCTCCTCAGCCGCGTGAGCGACTCCTCCACGGCGCGCCTGGCCTCTGCGTCCTACTGGGCCGTGGCAGACACGGGTACGGCCAGGCCGGAGTCCAGCACTGCCATCATCTCGGCCACCGTGGCCTGGCCCGCCGCGCAGAAGTCGTTCACCTGGGACCAGGTGGCCAAGCGCTGGAACATCAGCGTGTACGGCAACCCGCTGCTCACCGAGATCGACAACGCAGGCGCCACGGAACGTGCACACACGACGAACCTCGTCATCATGGAATCGATGCTGCAGAACAGCGAGTTCGGCGACAAGTTCGGCGCACGCACGCCCTATCCGCAGACCATCGGCACCGGCAAGGGCATGGTGCTCATCGACGGCTCCGCCATCAACGCCACCTGGAAACGCGCGAGCAAGAACGACCTGCCCCATTGGTACGGGCCGGACGGCCGCGAGATCCAACTGCGACCGGGCAACACCTGGTGGCTCATCGTGACGAGTCTCAGGAACGTGTCACTCGCGGCGAGCACCGGCGCAGCGGAGACGACGACCGCGCGTTGACGGAGCTTGGTCCCACTCAATTGTCGAGCTGGGCGATGGCCGCGTTGCGCCCGAGTTCGATCATCTCCTTCGAACGGTGGAACTCCATGGTGCCGCAGGCGTCCACCGGCAGCTCGATGAACATGTCCGCGGGGTAGTTCGCCATCTGGTAGCGCGTGATCATGCGCTGCATCGCCTGCAACGAGAGTTCCATGACGTCGAGCGTCCGCACGTTGATCGGGCTCTCCGACTCCGCGCGCGCGCGATCGGACGCGTCGGACGCGGCGTTGCGCTCCCACCCCAACCGCGCGCGGATGCGGCTCAGCATGTCGACGTCGCGAGCGTGTGTGGCGGCGGCCCGCACCGACTCCAACTCGGCATCCGCATGCGAGTGCGGCAACGACGGGGCCGTGGCCCCGCGGGGCGCGCCGCCGACGGACACCGCCACGATGACGTCCGCCTGGGCCGCCGCCAGCGGGGTCAGCGGCACCAGGTTGAGCAGGCCGCCGTCGGCGAGCACGCGGCCCTGGTGCACCAGGGGTGTGACGACGCTCGGTATGGCGATGGACGCACGGATGGCAATGTCCAACGGGCCCTGCTGGAACCAATGCTCCTTGCCGGAGATGAGATCGGTGGCCACCGCGGTGTAGTCGATCGGCAGTTCCTCGATGGTCACGTTGCCGATGACCTCGCGGATCCTCCCCATGATCTTCTCCGCGTTGATCATGCCCGGGGAGCGCAGCGATGGGTCGAGCAGGCGAACGACGTCGCGCTGGGTCAGACCGGAGAGCCAGGCCGAGTACTCGTCAAGCCCGCCGACGGCAAGCACACCGCCGATCACCGCGCCCATCGAGGTACCGGCGATGGCGGTGACGTGGGCGCCGCGCTTCAGCAGTTCCTCGATCACCCCGATGTGCGCGGCACCGCGTGCCCCGCCCCCACCGAGGGCCAGCGCCACGCGCTTGCCCTCGAAGTGGATGCTGCTCACGAATTCGAGCCTACGCCCCGGCCACAGCGCGGGCCGCGGCCAGCGATCGCGCACGGGCACGACGGCGCGAGCGGTTTGGCGCGGTCGCCTGGGATTGCCACCGAATCAGCATCTGAGGCGCCGAAAGCCTGCCCCACCGCGACCATTCACGGGTAGCCTTGAAAGGGCTTTCGCGTTGTTGGCGCGGAACGGACTTGTCCGCACGAATCGGAGGCGCACTCGATGACCAGACCCCGGCTGCGTGATGTCGCCAAGGAGGCAGGCGTCAGCATCGGCGCCGCCTCGGATGCGCTGGCCGGGAAGAACCAGATCAGCGAGGAGACCCGGCAACGGGTGCGCGAGGCCGCGGAGCGCCTCGGATACGTGCCCAATGCGCTGGCCCGGGCCATGAATGCTGGGCACCTCAACGCACTGGGCCTGGTGGTCGGCGCCCTCCGCCGCCCCGGTGAATACGCGGCCTACCGCGCGTTCTGGTCCGACGTCATCGGCGCCGGGACGCTGGCCGCCACCGACCGCGGTTACGGGCTCATGATCCTGCCCGGGCTGGAGAGCGAGCCGCTGGCGCACCTGCCCATGGCGGGCATGATTCTCATCGACACCCTGGCCAACGACCCCTTCGTCGACCAGGCCTTCGCGCTCGGCATCCCGGTCATGACCGACGCCTCCACGCGTGCGAAGAAGGCGGCCATCCACGTCGACATCGACTTCGCGAGCACGGTGGCCACCGTCATGGATCACTTCGTCGCGCACGGCAGCCGGAAGCCGGCGTTGCTGCTGCCCGATGTGCAGCGCGGCTACGTGGATGACCTGGAACGCGCGTATCGCCGTTGGTGCACCGAGCATGCGCTCGATCCGGTGGTCGCCGACTCGACGATGGAAAGCGACTTCGCATCGGGCCCGATCGAGTGGTTGCTCGACCAGGGCGTGGACGCCGTCTATGTGACGATGCCGGTCACGGGCGCGCTGCTCGAGGCGGCACAGCGCCGCGGCCTCGATGTCGGCCGGGATCTGCTGATCGCATCCCTGGATGAGGACACGGATCGCTCGCTCGCCCAGGCGGACATCACCACGGTCAACTACGCCGTGACCTCGTTCATCGAGGAGATCGTGGCGTCGTTCATCGATGTCATCGAGGGTCGGGCCGAGCCCGGGAGCTACTCCAGTGCACGTTTCGAACTCTTGGCTCGCGGCTCCACGCTCGGCACCCGACACCGTCGACGCAGCACCGACGTCACCGCCTGAGTCGCTGTCCCGGGTCGGGCGGGACCGAGGCCGACCGCACGCCACCCGCACTTGCGGGACCCATCACTCACCCGCTGGCCGGTTACAGCTGGCGCAGCCAGGCGGTCGCGTTCGCGGGCAGCATCCGCCCGACCGGCTCGGCACTCGCCAGCAGCAACTCGCCCGTCGGCAGGGAGACGGGCCGGGAACCGAAGTTCGTCAGGCAGCGCCAGCCGTTGGGGCGCTGGAAGTACAGGACATCGGGTGACGGGGCCTCCAGCCATTGCAGCATCTCGCCCGTCTGCAGGTCCCTGCGCAGGCGGAGGGCGTGCCTGTAGAACTCCAGCATCGACCCTGCCACGCCGTCCTGTGCCTCCACCGAGAGGTCGCCGAACCATGCCGGCTGCGGCAGGTGGGCACGGTTCGGGCTGAAACCGTGGGCCTCGCCGTCCCGGGTCCAGGGCAGGGGGACGCGGCAGCCGTCGCGGCCCTTGGAGGCGTTCCCGCTGCGCTCCCAGATGGGGTCCTGGAGCTGCCTGATGGGGATGGAGGCCACCTCCGGCAGACCCAGTTCCTCACCTTGGTACACATAGAGCGAACCGGGCAGGGCGAGCAGCAGGGCCACGGCCGCGCGGGCCCGCTCGGTTCCCAGGGTCAGGTCCGCACGCGGTCGCGTACCCCCGGTCAGCAACCAAGCGTTGAGGTCGACGCCGTCGGGCAGGCCGTAGCGCGAGACGTGTCGCACGACGTCGTGGTTGGACAGCACCCAGGTCGAGGACGCGTTCGTGTCCGCGGCGTTCTCCAGGCTGGCATCGATGACGGCACGGAAGCGCTCGGCCTTGAAGGGCTCCTCGAGCAGCTCGAAGTTGAAGGCCTGGTGCAGGGCGTCGGACGCGGTGTACCGATGGCGGCGGCTCAGGGCCGCGCCCACCTCGCCGACTGCGATGATCGGCGGCTGGTAGGCGTCGAAGACCTGCCGCCACTGGCGGTACACGTCCTGCAGGCCATCGCGATCGAGCAGTGGATGGCTCCCGTCCGTCGGCAGGTAGCGGGGCGCCAGGGACTCGAGGTGCACATAGGGCTCGGAGACCTGCTTGACCAGGCCGTGCGCGACGTCGACACGGAACCCGTCGACGCCACGATCAGCCCAGAAGCGGATCGTCTTCAGGAAGTCCGCCCGTACCTCCTCGTGCTCCCAGTTGAGGTCGGGCTGCTCCGGGGCGAACAGGTGCAGGTACCACTGGCCGTCAGGAACGCGCGTCCAGCAGGAATCGGCCCAATGCGATGGCCAATCATTCGGTGGCAGCTCGCCCTGCTCACCCTTGCCGTCTCGGAAGATGTAGCGATCGCGCGCCGCCGAGCCCGGGCCCGCCGCGAGCGCCTCCTGGAACCACGGGTGCAGGTTCGAGGAGTGGTTCGGCACCAGGTCGATGAAGACGCGGAGCCCCCGTCTGTGCAGGATCTCCAGCATCGAATCGAACTGCCGCAGGGTACCCACGTGCGGATCGATGTTGCGGTAGTCGGCGACGTCGTAGCCGCCGTCGACGAGCGCCGACGGGTAGAAGGGCGTCAGCCACACCGCATCGATGCCGAGGCTGCTCAGGTAGTCCGCTCGGCTGGAGATGCCGGGCAGGTCACCGATCCCATCCCCGTTGAGGTCCACGAAACTGCGCGGATAGATCTGGTAGACGACGGCCTGCCGCCACCAATCGGATGCGTTCTCCGGCCTGGCGGCATCCGGGCGCGGCCCCGCCGGGGCGGGTGTCGCATGGCCAACCGATGCGGTCGATGTCACTTGGGATTCCTCGTGGGGGGTGGGTGTGGCGGAGCGGTGCGAGCGATCAGCCCTTGACGGCGGAACCGGCGACGCTCTGGATGAACCAACGCTGGAAGGCGAGGAACACCGCCAGCACCGGTGCGACCAGCAGTACGCCGAAGGCGAAGATGGGACCCCAATCGGTCGGCGGCTGGTGCCAGAACATCATGATCTCGATGGGCAGGGGGATGCGGTCCTTCTCGTCGACCATCATGAGGGGGAACAGGAACGATGACCAGGAGGACAGGAAGGTCAGGATCGTGACCGACGCATACACGGGCTTCGACATGGGGACGATGATCGCCGCGAAGATGCGCCAGGGACCCGCCCCGTCAACGCGCGCCGACTCCTGGATCTCGCCCGGCAGGCTGATGAAGAAGGTGTAGAAGAGGTAGATGGAGAAGGCGCTGCCGATGAAGGGCAGGTACTGCACCATGTAGGTGTTCCGGTAGCCGCGCATCAGGTAGAAGAGCGGCACCGCGATGGCCTCGAAGGGCAGGATCGTGAGCAGGATGACGACCATGAGGAAGGCGTTGCGTCCGCGCCAGCGGAGCCGTGCCAGGGCGTAGGCGGCCATCGAGTTCACGATGAGCCCGCCGAACACGATGGCGAAGGACACGATGATCGAGGTCAGGTAGAACTGCCACAGGTAGCCCACTGCCGGATCGTTGAACACGTCGAACAGGTGCTTGTAGTTGCCGAGCGAGGCATGGGTCGGCAGGAAGCCACCGAAGCCGTTGAGCACCTCCGCCGTCGGCTTCAGCGAGCCCACGATGAGGTAGATGATGGGCGACGAGTAGACGAGCGTGAACACGGCCAGGAAGAGGTAGTGGCCTGCCGTCTTCATGGCGGCGCGTCGCTTCCGCCGGTTGCGTTCGATGTCGGTCTGGGTGAGGGCAAGCGCTGCGGTGCTCATGCGATCTCCTTGTTCTCCCGTAGCACACGTCGCTGGACGACGGTGATGACGATGATGATGAGGACGAAGACGATGGTGTATGCAGCGCCCTTGCCAACGTTGCCCTCCTTGTATGCGGAGGTGACGGCCTGGTACATCACGGTGCTGGTGGAGTCCTGCGGCCCACCGCCGGTGA
>JAJXSV010000057.1 GCA_021784375.1 Actinomycetes bacterium
GAAGCGCCCGTGTCATCGCTGATGGAGTGTGGGATGCCCGTGGCACCTTGGGCGTTGACCGCGAGGCTGCGGTCGGCCTCACCGACGTCACCCTGACATTCGACCTCGACTGCGACGCGGACGAGGCGACGCGCAAGCGTCTCATCGACGTGGTCGAGCGCTGCTGCGTCGTCGCCCAGACCCTGGTGCATCCACCCCGATTCACCACGGAGACCCACTGGGCCTAGTCAGGCGCCCGTGCACGGAGCGGGAAGGAACCCGCCGCGAAACGTCCTCGCACGGGGCGCACGGGGAGCGCTCGAAGGCGCAGAGAGCATGGCTGTCATGGCCCGCATCCACCGGATCGCCTACCCGAGCAGTGTGAATTGCTTGGTGTCATGGGCGACGAGGCCGCCGTCCTTCGGCGAGTAGTGCGCTGCTTCCGCCGTGTATGCACCGGGCGCGAGACCTTGGATCTTCACCGACCAGGGCGACCAATCGGGGCAGGCCGCGGCGGCCGTCGTCGAGCCAGAGCGCACGACCTTGGCATCCTGCTTGATGCTCCAGGCCACATTGGCCTCGAAGGTGCAGGCCATCCCCGACAGCGTCACCGTCCCGCCGGACAAGCGCGCGCCCTCCGTCGGCTCCAGCAGCCACACCGGCGAGACGACCTCGTACGCCGGCGGACGGGTGAAGGGCCCGGTCGCGTCCAGGTGGCCCGCCAGGGTCTCCACGGCCCTCCCATCCACCGTGATGCGCATGGATGTGAGTTCCGGCTCGGCCGCGAACAACGTCCACAGCAGCTGCTGCACCGCGATCGACTCCGCCTCGGAGCCGACGTTCAGATGCACGGAGGAGAGGTCGACAGTGGCCGAATCACCAACGATGGCAACCTGTTTCACGATCGTTTGGGCGGGCCAGAGGGTCGAGTAGTCGGGATCCACCGGCTTGTGCGCCACCAGGTAGCGCAACGCAGTGAGACCGCGCTCGCCGGTCTTCGGCAGGCTGACGTCCTCGGCGAACAGGCGCAGTGAGGTGCCGGTGTCGGCAACCCAGAACATGCGGGCGGGGCTCAGGACCGGCGTGGCACTGTTGGTCGGAATCGGTGCGATGGGCCCGCAGCCGACCAGGGCCGCACAGGCGACGAGCAGCACAAGCAGCTTGCGCATGACTGCCAGTCTCCGCGCCGCGGAGCCGCGCCGGTAGGGCTAATGGATCACCCTGACGCGCCGACGGCCGGGGGGCGCGGGTCGGGTACGTTGCAGCGATGGAATCCCGCCCCTTCGGCAACACCGGCCTGTCCGTATCCGCTCTCGGCTTCGGCGCGGGCCATCTCGCGCGGGTCGCGCCAGGCGAGGTGGCCGGACTGCTCAATGGGGTGCTGGACCTCGGTGTGACGCTCGTCGACACAGCCCGCGGCTACGGTCCCTCCGAGGAGTTGATCGGCCGACACCTCACGGGCCGACGGCAGGAGTTCACACTCGTCACCAAGGTCGGATACGGGGTCGAGGGCTGTGTCGACTGGACGCGGGAGGCAGTCGTCCGCGGCATCGACCGGGCCTTGCGCCTGCTCGGCACGGAACGCATCGATGTGTGCCTCCTGCACTCCTGCGACCTGGCCACCCTGCAGCGCGGTGAGGTGATCGAGGGGCTGCAGTCGGCGGTGTCTGCCGGCAAGGTGCTGGTGCCGGGCTACAGCGGCGAGAACGCGGAGCTGCGGTGGGCCATCGAATCCGGACACTTCGGCGCCATCGAGACGTCCGTGAACCTGTGCGACCAATGGTCCCTCCACCACGCATTGCCGGCCGCTGCCTCGGCGGGCATCGGCGTCATCGCCAAGCGGCCGCTCGCCAATGTCGCCTGGACCTTCGCTGAGCGCCCGGCCGGTGAGTACGCGGAGGACTACTGGCTGCGGCTCCGGGAGATGGGCCTGGAGCCGGAGAATGGGGATTGGCTGGACACCGCTGCCCGCTTCAGCGCCCATGCCGCCGGCGTGGCCTCCGCCATCGTCGGCACCAGCAGGCTCGAGCACCTTCGCCTGCTGGCGGCACTCGTGGACGAGGGACCGCTTGCCGAGCCATCGCGGCAGCGCTGGATCAGCGGCTGGCAAGCGCACGACTCCTCGTGGCCCGGCCTGGTCTGAGACCTCGGCCCAGTCGCGTCGCTGCTACTGCCCGGGGGCGGGCCGTGTGCTCCGGCCCGCGTCGTACTCCGCACCGATCAGGTGCAGGTGCATGGCCTGGGCGATTGCACGCAGGTCAGCGAGTTCCTCGGAGTGCGACTGCCGCGCCGTCTTCGCCAGCTCGAACTCGGCGAGTGAGGCCTGATGCGTCTCGTTGATCTTCTGCTCGGTCAGCTGCCCCTGCATGGTCTGTCCGACCATGATGATGGGCAGCAGGACCAGTTGCAGGAAGGTCTGGGCCACCCAGGCCACGATGACGATGGCATTCTGCGAGGCGATGGCCGCGGGCAGGCTCACGAGCGCAAGCGCGGCGAACAGGTAGCCGGCCCACATGGTGCCGACGGCGGCGGTGATCCTGCCCGCGAGCCAAACATTGAACTTCCTCATGATCCCAATCCCATCCCGGTTGCAGCCAGCGCCCATCCTCGCGTGGTGGCGCGCCAGTGCCGGTGCACAACGCCGTAGGCGATCGATCAGGATGGAGGGGAACTGCGAGTAAGCGGGGTGGCCCGGAGTCTCAGAACAGGTGCTGGTAGCCCAACGCCCGGAGGTTGTCGCGCGAGGTGGTGAGGCAGTCGAAGGGGTCGCGTCCGTACAGGTCGTCCTGCTCGACGAGCATCCAGGTCACCCCCGTCTCGACGGCAGTGTCGATGATCGCGGTGAAGTCGAGGTTGCCCTCGCCGACCTCAGCGAACTGGACGATGCCGGTGAAGGCGCTCATGAAGCCCGGGAAGTCGCCGGCCGCGAGCAGCTTGACCGCGTCCTCGGGGAGGTGGCCGACCCGGTAGTCCTTGAGGTGGATGAGGTCGACGAGGCCGGCATACTCCTTGAGGAAGGTCACGGGGTTCACGCCCGAGCGGTGCACCCAGTGGACGTCCACCTCGAAGCGGAGGTCGGGTGCGCCGTCGCGGATCATGTCGATGATGCGCTTCCCGTCGTACTTCGCGAACTCCACATGGTGGTTGTGGAAGGTGAGCGTGATGCCGTCACCGCGCAGTCGCGTGGCGTACTCGTTTGCCTTGCCTATGAATTCCTCAGTAGCGGCCCGTGAAGCCATGACGGGGAAGGGCATCATGGGGATGCGCATGAGCGAGGTGCCCAGGCGACGGGCGTCGGCCACCATCTTGTCGTAGTCGGTGTCCAAGGCGTCCACCTGCTGGCCGCCGCCCATCTGGGCCAGCGGTGCGGAGATGGCAGCGAACTCTAGCCCGAGCTCCGCGCGGGCACGCTCCATCTGGGACACGTTCTCCTCGGTCATCGGGACCTGGGAGATCTCGATGGCCCGGTAGCCGAGACCGACCATGCGCTCCAGCACAGGGAAGACGCCATCCTTGGCGATGCGATCCTTCAGCATCATGCCCTGCACACCGATCTTCGCCATGTTCGCTCCCATTGCTTCCCGCGACACCCGCGCTGGACTACGGGCAGGCTTCCACCCCCGCTCCGCGTTGGCGAGCGGTTGCCATCGGTTGCGGGCGCGCGATCAGGCGAGCGCCTCGACCTGCAGGCGATAGCCCATGCAGTGGGTGTCCCCGGGGGCCAGCCGGACGGCGTTGTCGAGCACGTTCGCGCCCTCGACGCAGACCATGCCCGGCCATTCGTCGTCCCCGAAGTCGGCCATGGCCGCGGATTTGGCCACCCACGGGTTCCAGACCACGACGTTGGCGGAATGCGTGCGCGAGACCGTGATGCGACGCTCCAGCACCGGATCGACGATCACCACCTCCCCCGTGGACTGGTAGACGCGGTCGGTCTCGCCCGAGAAGGTGATGTCCCCGACCTGCCGGGCGTCGCCCCCGCCCGGCGCCTTGTCGATGTAGGGCGCGCCCTCGAGCCCGCTGATGCTGATCCTCCGGATGTCGCCGACCTTGAGATACGTGTGCAGCGCCTCCTCGAACTCGAGGACCTCGCTGCCGAAGTTCGTCACCGAGAACTCCAGCGAGAGTTCGCTGCCGAAGTCGGCGACGAGTTCCGCGTGCAGGTTGTGCGGGAACTCGGGCGACGGCTCGCGATCGAGCGCGTAGGTGACGACGACCCCGGTTGCCGATTCGACGACATCGAGCAGCTGCCACTGGCTGAGGCGTGCGAAGCCGTGGGCCGGCGTGCTCGTTCCCGCCCGACCGGCGCCGAACCAGGGGAAGCAGATGGGCACGCCCCCACGGATGGGGGCACCGGTGTCGAGGGCCGAATGCGCACTCATCCAGAGCACGGGCGCCTGCCCGCTCGGGGTCCACTCGACGATATGCGCGCCGTGGTCGTAGGTGGCGGCGGAGACGGACACGCCGTCGAAGCGGCGCGGGGCGGGGAGGGCTGTCATGCCTGCAGCGTAGGCAGGACCGGACCGGGGCACCTTCCCTGGCCATGAGTTGCCGCAGCCTCCATGCCGCGGAGGCGGCCGCGGGCCATCACGGACCGAAGCTCCGGGACCATCACCAGTCGAGCGTCGAGCGCGTGGCACACTGCTCCTCCTCTACCGTCCTGGGGATCATCGTGACCTTCATCAACACCACCCGCCGTCCTGCCCTGCCCCGGCTCGTGGGCATGGCGCTCGCCGGCTGCTTCGGCCTGGGCCTGCTCAGCGCCCCGGCGATCGCGGACGTGCAGGGCTTCGACGTCGCAGCCGAGAACGCGCAGCCCGGTTCGGCGAAGTGGCAGTTCCCCAAGCGTGATTTCACCGAGCACACGCTGGCGTTCGCCGACCACACCTCGGTGCTGCCCGGCGATTCGTTCGGGCTCTACGTGTCCTGTCGGGGCCGGGAGTTCACCGTGACGGCGCTGCGCGTCGGCTACTACCAGGCCATCGGCGCGCGCAGCATATGGACCAGCGCCCCCACACCATGCAGCGTGCAGCGCAGGGCCGTCATCGACCGTGCGACCGGCATGGCGAAGGCGCCGTGGACCCGCAGCCTCGACATCACCGCAAGCGCCTGGCCGGAGGGCATGTACGTGCTCAAGGTTGTCTCCGACGACAAGCAGGCCACGTACGTCGACCTGGTGGTGCGCTCCGCGACGACCGTGGGTCGGGTGGTCTTCGTCTCCTCGACGCAAACGTTCCAGGCCTACAACCAATGGGGCGGCGCCAACGTCTACCGCGGCAAGCTCGGCTTCCGCACGCGCGCCCGCGCAGTCACCTACGACCGGCCCCAGACCTGGGGCTACGGCAGTGGCAAGTTCCTCGAGTACGAGGCCCCCCTGCTCATGCGGGCCGAGCGCCTGGGTCTGCCCCTGGCATATGTCGCCGACACCGACATCTCAGCGCAGCCCGGCCTGCTGGACGGGGCGACGACCATCATCTCCGCCGGGCACAGCGAATACTGGACGCAGAAGCAGCGCGATGCCGTGATGGCGGCGCGCACCTCCGGCAGCAACCTGCTCTTCTTCGGTGCGAACAGTGCGTACTGGCGGGCGCGCCTGTCCGCCTCGCCGCTCGGCCCGAACCGCGTGATGACCGTGTACAAGGTGGCACAGGAGGATCCGCTCCGGGCCCATCCGAGCATCCGCTTCCGCGACCTGGGGCAGCCGGACGCGGAACTCACCGGCGCCAGCTACAACTGCTTCCCGGCCTACGGCAGATTCACCGTCGCGGCTGCTCACTCCTTCGTGTTCAAGGGCACGGGCGTCCACAACGGCTCCTCCTTCTCCGGCATCATCGGCCCCGAGGTCGACCAGCTGCTGAGGCCGGCCGCCAACGTGGAGCTGCTCGCCAACTCCCCGACGATCTGCGGCAAGCACCGGACGCATGCCTCCATGGTGATCATGAAGGACCCCTCCGGAGCGGTCACCGTCGACGTCGGCACCATGGGCTGGGTTTCCAGGGTCCTACGCGGTGAGGCGCCCGAGCCGAGCGTGCGCTTCGCCCTGATCGTCACCGACAACCTGCTCCGCGGCTCCGTGCGGCGTGGGCTGAGCTAGCTCCTGACCGCAGCAGCCAGGTCCGCCACCGCGTAACCTTCCTGTCTGTGCGGGTGGAGGGTGGCCGTCAGGCCCTGATGGCGATGTTCCGCCGCCATCACCGCAGCCAGTTGCTGTTCGAGGGGCTGCTGCTGTTCGTGGCCAGCTCGCTGCTCGTCGAGTTGATCTCGCGTGCCGGTGCCCTGGCCTTCAACATGATGCCCCCCTCGGTGAGCAACCTCTGCCGCTGGGACTGCAAGTGGTACGCGAGCATCACCTACCACGGGTACCAACTGGCGCCCGTCGAGTCCTTCCGGGGCTACGCGAACTGGGCCTTCTTCCCGGCCTTCCCCTTGTCTGCGCGCGCGCTGGCGATGCTTACGGACATCGGCACCCGACTGGCGCTCGTCCTCACCAGCAAGGCCTTCCTCCTGCTCGCCATCATCGCCTTCATGGTGCTGGTGCGCCGCGCCATCGCGCCCAGCGCCGCCCTCCTCGCCGGGGCCGTGCTGGCCTTCAACCCGTACATGGTCTACGGGCACGTCGGCTACTCCGAGTCGCTCTACTTCGCCCTGTCCACGCTGGCCTTCTACTTCATCTCGAAGCAGCAGTGGCTGGCTGCGGGGGCCATCGGTGGAGCACTCTCCGCCACCCGGGTGGTGGGCCTGCTCATCGCCGTCCCCTACCTGGTGTCGGTGCTGCGCCATCGCCGGGACCTCCGGCGTGAATGGCCGACGATGCTGTTGGGCCTGCTGCTCATCCCGATCGGCATTGTGCTCTTCGCGCTGTACCTGCGCGGCCTGATGGGCGACGGGCTGGCCTTCGACCATGTGCAGGTGGCGTGGGGGCGGTCCCTCGGGAATCCCATCGAGGTGCTGCGGCTGGGCTTCAAGGCCGGCGCGTGGGACGCCGTGTTCGCGGGCATCGGCGTGGTGTCGCTTGCCTTGAGCGTGTTGCTGATCGTCCGGCGCGAGTACGAGTACGGGCTCTTCCTGCTGGTCACGACCATCATCCCCATCTCCGAGGGGCTGCTGTCGCTCCCGCGCTTCGTCTTCTGGCAGATGCCGTTCCTCTACGCGATCGTGCGCATCCTCCACGGGCGGCGCTGGCTCGAGGTCGCCTACTTCGCGCTCGCCGGCGGCGCAGCCGCGTTCACGCTGCTGGGCTGGTTCAGCGGCAAGTCCTGGATCATCTGATGAAGCGCACGCAGTACCTGTCGTTGGCGCTCGCCGTGGCGTTGCTCGCGGGCTACGGCCTGGCTGCGGTGCGCATCTCCAAGCCGGACGTGGGCCGCTCCTACCGCGCCTACTTCATCGATCGCACGCAGGTGGGGTGGCACACCTCCGCCTACGAGGTACCCGAGGACCAGGGCATCGACTTCAGTCGGACCGGCATGCCGATGTGGATCCGGGCGGTGGGTGGCCTGTCGGAGCCGGAGACGCTCGGCACCTGGACCGATGCGCGCAAGGGCAATGGCGCCGTCATCCGCTATCGCGCCCCCTTCGAGGGCCAGGTGTGCGTGCAACTGCTCGCCTCCCCGTCGCCCGACAACGTCGGTGGCGTCTCATACCTGCAGATGGGCACGGGCAGCCGTGCGTTCACCACGCCGATGAAGGCCCCGACCTGGCACTCCTTCAACATCCTGCTCGAACAACCGACGGCGGTCGTGCGCATCTACCCGGGCGTCACGGAGCGCATGTCCGCGCAGGACGCGCGCATGGTGGGGCTGCTGCTGCTGCGCCTGATCGTGACGCCGGGCGTGTGCGACTGATCCTCAGGCGAGGGTGAACGCCTCCCGGAAGCGGGCCAGTGCGGTCTGGCTGTCGGCCGCGGCCCACGCCTCCATGGCCACCGTGCCCGAGTACCCGAGCCGGTGCAGGGCCCGGGCGACATTGGGGTAGTTGATCTCACCGGTACCGGGTTCACACCGTCCCGGCACATCCGCCACCTGGATCTCGCCGACCCATGGCAGTGCGCGCTCGATGAGCTCGATGAGGTTCCCTTCCCCGATCTGCGCGTGATAGAGGTCGAGGTTGAGGCGCAGGTGGGGGTGGTCGACCGCTGACACCAGGGCAAGCGTGTCCTCAGCGCGCGCGAAGGGCACTCCCGGATGGTCGACGGCGAGGTTCAGGTTCTCCAAGCAGAACACCACGTCCTCCTGCTCGCCGAGCGCCGCCAGGCGCTCGAGCGTGCGTGCAGCCTGCACCCACATGGCACCCGTGACCGTGTGCGTGGGCACGACCGGCAACCCGCCCTCGCCGAGACCGGTGCCGTGGTGGTTCAGCCGCGGCGCTCCCAGCGCGCGCGAAGCGTCGATGGCCAGCCTCGCGGTGCGGAGGAGCTCATCGGCGCCGTCGAGCAGGTTGCCGGAGGTGTACCCCGTCATGGAGCGGAAGGTGGCGCCGGTGGCCGCCAGTGCGGGCAGGTCCTTGTTCGTGAAGTCCCAGATCTCCACGTCGAATCCGAGTGCGTCGATGCGGCGCACGCGCTCCACGAAGGCGAGTTCCGTGAACACCATCTCGGCGCACACCGCCAGGCGGAATCCCGAACGCTCGTCGCTCATCTTCACTCCTCGACGGACAGTGGGACTGCCCGTTGCTCAAAAGTCAATATGTAATAGCATATGGGAACTGGGCAACCGCAGGAGGAATTCGCATGTCGGAACGCAACATCAGGATCGGGCTCATCGGCGCGGGCCGCATCGGCATCGTCCATGCGGGCAGCATCCACGACACCAAGGGGGTGGACCTGGCGTGGGTCTGTGACCCCTTCGTCGAGAACGCCGAGAGACTGGGCGCGCAGTACGCAGCCAAGGTGACGGCCGATCCCTACGACGTGATCAACTCCGGTGACGTCGATGCCATCCTGATCGCCTCGCCGACACCGACACACGTCGAGCTGCTGGAGGCCGGGATCGATGCCGGTCTGCACGTCATGTGCGAGAAGCCGATCGACCTGGACATCGCCCGCGTCGACGCGCTCCGCGCCAAGGCGGCAGCGGCGAGCACACGCATCGGCCTCGGCTTCAACCGCCGCTTCCACCCGCAGTTCGAGACCATGAACAAGCGCGTGAAGTCCGGTGAGATCGGCCAGCTCGAACAGCTCGTCATCATCAGCCGTGACCCTGCACCGGCGCCGCAGGCCTACATCGCCGTCTCCGGGGGCATCTTCCGCGACATGACGATCCACGACTTCGACATGGCACGCTACTTCGTGCCGGAGATCGTCGAGGTCTCGGCGGTGGGGGCGAACGTCTTCAGCGACTACATCAAGGCCGAGCACGACTACGACTCGGTGAACATCACGCTTCGCGGCTCCAAGGGTGAGCTCGTCACCATCGTGAACTCGCGCCACAGTTCCTACGGTTATGACCAGCGACTCGAGGCCTTCGGTTCCGAGGGCATGCTCTACGCGAAGAACGTGGCGCCCACCACGGTCGAGCACTACTCCGCGGAGCACACCGAGCAGCGCGAGCCCTACCTGAACTTCTTCCTGGAGCTGTACGCGACGTCCTACCGTCGCGAACTCGCGCTCTTCGTCGAGAGCATCCACTCCGGTGCGGCGCTCTGCCCCACCTACGAGGACGGCCGCGCCGCGCTCGTGCTCGCCGACGCCGCCCTGCAGTCGGCGCGCTCCGGCCAGTCGGTCAAGGTCTCGCTCTAGGCGCACATGACAAGGCGGGCCCCGGAGGATCTCCGGGGCCCGCCTTCCTTGCCCTGCTACAGGGTCTCGGCCACAGCGTTGATGAAGGCCACACTGCGCCGGGCGTCCTCATAGGGACCTGCCCCCGCTGCCGGTTCCTCGGTGACGATGTTGTCCTGCTCGAGGCAGAACCAGCCGTCGTAGCCCGCATGCACGAGGTTCGTCATGATGGCACGGATGTCGACGTCGCCATCGCCCACCGCGGTGTACATCCCCTGCACGCAGGCCTGGTAGTAGGTGAGTTCCCCGGCCTGGACCTTGCGCGCCAGATCGAGCTTCACGTCCTTGAGGTGCACGTGCTTCACGCGATCGGGATGTTCCGCGGAGAAGCGCACCGGGTCCGTGCCGCCGATGAACATGTGGCCGGTGTCGAAGGTGATGCCGACGCTCGTGCCGTCGAGGATGCGCTGGATGTCACCCTCGGTCTCGATCATGGTCCCGACATGCGGGTGCACGGTGGCGGTGATCCCGCGTGAACGCGCGTACTCGTCGATGCGCTTGAGGTTGCCGAGAAGCAGCGCCCACGCCGCCTCGGAGATCTCGGGGCGCTTGGCGTTGTAGTTGCCGCCCGGCTGCTCGGCCGCGATGACGAGCACGGTGGCCCCGGCGGCGACGTAGGCGTCGAGTTCGGCCTCGACCTTGGGCATGGGATCGACTGCCGGGTCGTGCAGGACGACGGGGAAGAAGCCACCGGTGGCCTTCATGCCCAGTCCTGCGAGCACCTGGGCACGGGCTGCCGGCTCGACGGGCAGGAAGCCCAGGGGGCCGAACTCCGTCCCTGTGAGGCCCAGTGAGGCCATCTCCGCGAAGACGCGATCGGGCCCCATCTGGTGACCCCAGTTCTCGACCTCGCAGACCCCCCAGGAGATGGGTGCTCCTGCAATCTTGACCTTCATCGTGCTTCCTTTCCTAGTCGGCCACGGCGGCGGGCGCGCGACCCTCGAGCACGGCGCGCACCCCTTCCGCAGCAGCTGTGTATGTGGCCACCGTGGCCTGCCTGCTCAAGCCCATGAGGTGGGACGTGAGGACGACGTTCTCGTGCTCGAAGACGGGATGCGGATGCGGTGGCTCCTGCTCGAACACATCAAGGCCGAGCCCGCCGAGCTGACCGCTCCGCAGCGCCGCCTGCGCGGCGTCGAGATCGACCAGCCCGCCCCGACCGCAGTTGACGACGATCACCCCGGCGCGGCACCGCGACAGGAATGCGGCATCGACGAGGTTCCGCGTCTCCGGGGTGAGTGGCACGTGCAGCGAGATGGCATCGGCTGCGGCGACCAGCTCGTCGAGCGCCACCGGCCGCATCCCGTTCGGGACCTGCGCGTAGGGGTCGTGGGCCAGCACTCGCATGCCGAGCGCCTGCGCGTACTGGGCGACGATGCGCCCGATGCGTCCGTACCCGATGACGCCCAGGGTCGCCCCGTGGAGGTCGCCCACCGGGTAGGCCGCACCCGACGGCCAGCGCCCGGCGCGGATCTCCCGGGTGAGCGGGCCCAGGCGCTTGCTCAGGTGGAGCAGGTGTGCGAGCACGCCCTCGGCGACGGCGATGCTGTTCGTGCCCGGCGTGATCACCACTGGGATGCCACGTTGGCGCGCGTAGGCCACGTCCACCAGGTCGGTGCCCACGCCGGTGCGGGCAATGACCCGCAGCTGGGGCATGGCGTCGATGCGCGCCCGGTCGAGCACGTACGAGGCGC
>JAJXSV010000473.1 GCA_021784375.1 Actinomycetes bacterium
GGGGTGCAAGGCCATGCGTGAGGTCGCCTGCAAGCTGGGCAAGCACATGCTGCATCTGCAGCTCGAGCCGCGCACCGTCATCCTCTGCGACAACGAGGAGGAGGCCCAGCGCACGGCCGCGGCCCTGCAGGCAGCGGGAGGCACACTCATTGACGGCCGGGAAGTGGCACGCGGCACCGTCGCCGAGCAACTCCCCAAGCGCACGGGCGAGGATCTGGTGACGCGCATTCGGGGTGCGCTGCGATTGCACGAGGATGTCCTGTCCTGGCGACCCAGGGATTCAGGGCCCCTGCCGCGCATGGTGGCCTCGACGCTGCTGGCTCTGGTGCGTGAGGAGGACCTGCTCATCTTCGATTTCAGTGCCCTGAGCGGTTCGCCCTTCGACGTCGCGCATGCCTGCGCGCATATGCGCCGGGTGGCCATGGAGTTCCCCGTCACCGTGATCGGAGTCATCGCCGACCCGGCGCTGATTTCCAGCGCCGGTGCACACCTCGTGGTCATCTCCCAGGGCCAGTTGGTCGAGGCCGGTTCCGTCACGTCGACGCTTGCGGATCCACGGAGCGAGGCGCTCCTGCATCGCCTGGAGGCCACGCCCATTCCCAGCCCGCTGGCCATGCAGATGCGCCGGGTGCAGCGCGTGGCAACGGCGGCGGTGAACTACGCGCACACCACGATCATCCAGCTGCCGACGCAGGAGAGCATCGCCCTGGCTGGTGGCGACGAATAGCGACGAATAGCGCTACTGCCGCGCATGCAGGTGCCGTGCGAAATACTCCGCCTCGACGCGCATCAGGTTCTCGGTGACGGCTTCCTGCGGCGTCATGTGTGAGACGCCTGCCAGCGGCAGGAACTCATGCAGGCGCCCGGCCGCCAAGAGCGCGCCCGACAGTTGCAGCGAATGCGCGGACACCACGTTGTCGTCCGCCAGCCCGTGCACGAGCATCAGCTTGCCCCGCAGGTTGGGTGCCAGGTGCACCAGCGAGTTCTCTGCATACACCTCCGGCGCCTTGTCCGGATGGCCCAGATAGCGCTCGGTGTAGGCGGTGTCGTAGAGCGTCCAGTCGGTGACGGGTGCCCCGGCGACCCCCACATGGAAGAGATCGGGACGGGCCAGCAGGGCCAGGGCGGTGAGGTAGCCGCCGTAGGACCAGCCGCGGATGCCCACGCGTGACCCGTCGAGGCGGTCGGGGAACCGTTCCAGTGCCGCCTGCAAGGCCAGCACCTGGTCCTCGAGTGTGACCGAGGCGAACTGGCCCAGGATGGCGTGTTCCCAGGCCAGGCCGCGCCCTGGTGTGCCCCGGCCGTCGGCAATGATGACGCAGAAACCCTGATTGGCCAGCCACTGGTCCTCTGCGAAGCTGCCGGCGGCGGCAATGACCTCGAGGTGATGGGGTCCGCCGTAGGGCGCCATCACGATAGGCAGGCGAACCTGGAAACCGTGCTCAGGCCACAGCACAACCGCGTTGAGTCCGGCCAGCACCTCAAATTCCGGGGCTTTCATGGAGGCGCGCTCCGCGAGCACCTCGATATGTCCGATCACGGCCTCCCCTCGCATCACCTCGACCTGTCGTCGGGTGGAGGTGGCGGTGAGTAGGGAGCGCACGTGGACCTTGCCATTGCTCGCGAATTGGCTGTAGGAGAAGCCGTAGGAGAGCGGAGTCTGGATGCCGTCGCTGTCGATGTGCAGGGCCATGAGTGTGCGCGGATCGGTGGCGCCCGCCACCACCACGCCGTGCTCTCCGACATGCACCAAGCCGGCTACCTGGAAACCGACGGGCGTGACACACCTGCCATCAATGGCCAGGCGGCGAGTGTCGGACTGCCGTTCCTCGATGATGTGTACGAGGCGGCCGTCGGGGAGCCAGGCTGGAGCACCGATGCTTACCTCCACCCACGGTTCACCGCTGGTGACCAGCACCGATCGCAGGGTGGCCGTCTCCAGATCGAGCGCGAAGGTCTCGAAGCGGGTCTGTTCGCGGTTGGCAAGGGTGACCAACGGACTCCCGTAACGGCTCCAGTGCACCGCCACCAGATATTCGAAAGCCGAGCGATCCCAAGGGATTTCACGCGCCTCGCCGGAGGCGATGTCCACCAGCAGCAGCGAGCATTCCGCGTTCGTGGCGCCCGCGCGCGGGTAGCGATGCTCGCGTGGCTCGCGATCAGGGAAGGTGGGATCGGCGATGCGCCATACCGGCACCATCGATTCGTCGACCACCTCCACCAGCAGGGCGCTACCGTCCGGTGCCCACCAGTGACCCCGATACCTGCTCAGCTCCTCGGCCGCCGCGAAGTCGGCGCTGCCCACCGTCCGGCCCTCCCGCGCGATGCGCAACAGGGGATCGCCATCGACGAAGCGCACGACCTGCACTCCACCGTCGATGACGCATGCCACCAATTCGCCGCTGGGGTCGAGCCGCGGATCGAAGACCGTGCCGTCGGTCTCGATGCTACGCAGGCCGAAGCGGTCCCAGCACCAGAGCACCCCGCCCACGGCGAACACCATGCGATCTCCCTGCGCGTTCTGGGAGTAGCCGGTG
>JAJXSV010000474.1 GCA_021784375.1 Actinomycetes bacterium
CATGACGGTGCCGATCTCGCATCCGCGAATGCCGCCCTCCTCATACAGCGCGACCGCCAGGGATTGGCCCGGGTACTGCTTAGCCGGGATGTGCGGCAGCATGGCCTTGGCGTCGATGTAGACGGCGTGGCCGCCGATGGGACGCACCACTGGGATGCCCGCCGCATGCAGCGCCTCGCCCAGATACGCCGTCGATGTGATGCGGTACTGCAGGTAGTCGTGGGACACCGACTCACGGATGCCCACGGCCAGTGCCTCAAGGTCGCGGCCGGCCAGGCCGCCGTAGGTAGGGAAGCCCTCGGTGAGGATGAGCATGGTTCGAGCCTCGGCCGCCATGGCATCATCGTTGAGCGCCAGCCAACCGCCGATGTTGCCCATCGGATCCTTCTTGGCGGAGATCGTCATGCCATCGGCGTACGACGCCATCTCCCGCACGATGTCAGCGACGTCGCGCTGGCCCTGACCGGCTTCGCGCTCGCGGATGAACCAGGCGTTCTCGGCGTAGCGGCAGGCGTCGAGGATGAAGGGGATGCCGTGCCGGTGCGCCACCTCGCTCACCTCACGGATGTTCTGCAACGACACCGGCTGCCCGCCTCCGGAGTTGTTGGTAACCGTGACCATCACGGCCGGAACGTTGGCAGCGCCGCGCTCGACGATGAACGCCTCAAGAGCCGCGATATCCATGTTGCCCTTGAAGGGATGCAGGTGGTTGGGGTCACGGCCCTCGGCGATCACCAGGTCGACGGCCTCCGCGCCCGTGTACTCGATATTGGCGCGCGTGGTGTCGAAGTGGGTGTTACTCGGGATGAACTTGCCAGCGCCACCGATCACCGAAAACAGGATCTTCTCCGCGGCCCGGCCCTGGTGTGTGGGGATGACGTGCTTGAAGGGGAACAGGGAGGTGACTGCATCGCGGAAGATCTCCCACGAGGGTGAGCCCGCATAGGACTCGTCGCCATGCTGGATGGCCGCCCACTGGTCACGGCTCATGGCGCCCGTGCCTGAATCGGTGAGCAGGTCGATCATGACGTCCACCGCGCGCAACGAGAACAAGTTGTAGCCAGCTGTTCTCAGGGCGTTCTCGCGCTCCTGTCGCGTGGTGATGCGGATGGGCTCGACGGAGTGGATGCGGAAGGGCTCGATGATGGTGCGGAAGGTCATGGGGCGAGGCTAGGTCAAAGCGCCCCGCTCCGTCAGACCCCCGCCAAATCCGACCAAGCGCCGGCTACACGAATCGCAGCATGCGCGTGTTGCCAAGCGTGTTTGGTTTCACGCGCTCGAGGTCGAGCAACTCGGCCACGCCTTCGTCACGCGACTCCAGCAGCGCTTCATAGACCTCAACCGAAACCGGACGCTCCTCGATGGCCTGGAACCCGTGACGCGCAAAGAACTCCGTCTCGAAGGTGAGGCAGAACAGACGGGAAAGACCGAGGTCACGGGCGCGGTCGATGAGCAGCTCCAGGATGATGCCTCCGACGCCATGATGGCGAAGTTCCGAGTGCACGGCCAGGGTGCGGACCTCGCCGAGGTCCTCCCAGACGACATGCAGGGCGCCGCAGCCGACCACCTGACCGTCACGTACGGCGACCAGGAACTCCTGTACGTGTTCGTACAGCTCCACCGTGGCCTTGGACAGCAGGCGGCGCTCGGTGGAGTACTCGTCCACCAGCCTGCGAATCCCGCGCACGTCCGCGGTACGAGCGGGCCGGATCTCGGTGCCGTCGGGCAGCAGCACGAATGCCCGCTTCAGCGGCGGCATCAGCGCCGTTCCGGCTTCACCAGCGGGAAGAGGATGGTCTCGCGGATGCCGAGGCCGGTGAGTGTCATGAGCAGGCGATCGAAGCCCATGCCCACGCCGCCCATGGGCGGCGCACCGTACTCAAGCGCGCGCAGGAAATCCTCGTCGAGTTGCATGGCCTCGAGATCGCCCTTGGCCGCCAACAGCGATTGCGCGTGCAGGCGCTCGCGCTGGATGACCGGATCGATGAGCTCGGAGTAGCCGGTACCGGTCTCGTGCCCGTTGATGTAGAGATCCCACTTCTCCACCACGCCCGGAATGCTGCGGTGCGCGCGCGTGAGCGGCGAGGTGTCCTCCGGGAAGTCGGCCACAAAGGTGGGTCCGGTGAAGGACGAGAGCACATGATGCTCGAACAGCTCCTCCACGAACTTGCCGGGCACCCACGTCTTCTCGGGCTGGATGCCGGCGGCCTGGCACAGCGGCAGCAACTCGGAGATGGGCGTCTCAGGGGTGATGGCCCGACCCACGGCCTCGGAGAGTGCCGGGTACATGGAGACCCAACCCCAATCGCCGGAGAGGTCCTGCGTGCTGCCGTCGAACCACTCGAACTGCAGCGAGCCGTGGACCGCGATGGTGATCTCCTGGATGATCTCGCGCAGTGTGCGCGCCATGTCACGGTAATCGGCGTAGGACTCGTAGAACTCGAGCATGGCGAACTCCGGCGAGTGCGAGGAGTCCGCGCCCTCATTGCGGAAGTTGCGGTTGATCTCGACCCCGAGCTTCGGGGAAACCAAAGCGC
>JAJXSV010000475.1 GCA_021784375.1 Actinomycetes bacterium
CAACGCCTATGTGGCGTCAGGGCACGGCATGTTCGGCATCACCGTCGCGCCCGCGACAGCCATTGCGGTCTTGGAGATGGTGGAGACGGGGAGCGTGCCCGAGCGGCTCAAGCCCTTCGACCCCGGTCGCTTCTGACCTCGCCCCATTCCCGGGACTCCTGCATCAGCGGTAGGGACACCGCGGGCGGTTGCTATTCCGCGAGGCCGGCCCAGATGCCGCGGCTGTGCTTGATATGACGCTCCATGAGGGCGCGCAGTCGCGCGCTCTCGCCAGCTGCGATGGCGTCGAGCATCTCCACGTGTTCCTTGGCGGAGGCGCTGAGGTCGCCGCGCTCGGCCAGCGCGTCCAGGCCGGTGAGTCGGGAGCGCGAGCGCAGGTCGTCGATGAGTTCCTCCAGCCTCGGGTTGCAGGCCAGCGCCACCAGCGTCTGGTGGAAGGCGCGGTCTGCTTCGATGTAGTCGACGAGTTCCCCCTGGCGCGCGTGCCGTGCGATCTCGCGTGCGATCCGTCGCAGATCGCGCATCGTCGACGCCGTGACGTCCTTGGACACCGCGATCGTGGTCGGCACTTCGAGCAGCAGGCGCAGCTGCATGATGTCGTCGAGGTCCTTGGCCGACAGCTCGACGACGCGGAAGCCCTTGTTGCGCACAGGGGACATGAGCCCCTGTTGCACCAGGTTCAGCATGGCCTCGCGCACGGGCATCGATGAGACGCCGAACTCGTCGGCGAGGGCTGGTACCGAGTAGGTGACACCCGGGGTCATCTGGCCGGAGATGAGAGAGGCTCGCAGGACGCCGGCGATCTGCTCGCTCAAGTTCTCGTTTCCCGCGCGCTCCACGGTGCGAAGCCTAGGCAATGCACCACCTCCGGAGGTCGTCCATCAGGGTAGGGCCGCAAGCGGCTTGGTGGCCCAGTGCTTGGCCCGATCGACGATGATGCCGTACGCGAGCACCATGCCGACCAGGGCGAGGAAGTACCCGGAGCCGAGTGGCACGAACCCGAGGTCACGCGCGAACGGCGTGACCGGCAGCAGCGCTCCGACGAGCACCACCAGGACTACGGCCAGGGCGAGCTGCCTGCTGGGTCGGCTGCGCCAGAACGGTGTGCGCGACGTGCGGATGACGAACACGACGAGCGTCTGCGTGGCCAGTGACTCCACGAACCAGCCGGTGCGGAACAACGCGGGTCCGGCGTGGAAGACCTGCAGCATGACGGCGAAGGTGAGGAAGTCGAACAGGGAGCTCAGGGGGCCGATCATGAGCATGTAGCGCCGGATGTGCGCGATGTCCCACTGCGCCGGTCGGGCCAGCTGCTCCTCGTCGACGGAGTCGGTGGGGATGGCGAGCTGGCTGGCGTCGTAGAGCAGGTTGTTCAGCAGGATCTGCGACGGCAGCATCGGCAGGAAGGTCAGGAATGCCGACGCGGCCGCGGCACTGAACATGTTGCCGAAGTTGCTTGATGTCCCCATGAGCACGTACTTGGTGGTGTTGGCGAAGATCCGTCGTCCCTCGATGACACCATCGGCCAGCACCGCGAGGTCCTTCTCCAGGAGGATGACATCCGCCGCGTCCTTGGCCACGTCCGTCGCGGAGTCGACCGAGATGCCGACGTCGGCGGCGTGGATCGCAAGCGCGTCGTTCACACCGTCTCCGAGGAAGGCAGTGTCCCTGCCCGACTCACGGTGCACCCGCACGATGCGCGCCTTCTGCTCCGGGGACACGCGGGCGAAGACGCGGGTATGCGGGATGGCCTGCGCCAGCCCCTTGTCGTCGAGGGCGGACACCTGGGCACCCGTGAGCGTGTCACCGATGGCCATGCCGAACTGCGTGCACAGCTGCTCGGTCACCTCAGGTGCGTCGCCGGTGACGATGCGAACGTCGACGCCGAGTTCCGCCAGGCGCTTGAGCGAGGCGCCTGCGGACACCTTCGCCGGGTCACGGAACACGAGCAGCCCGACCACCTCGGTCGCCGATGCATTGGCGGAGGCCAGCGTGGGACCCACGACCGGCGTTCGGGACACGGCCACCACCCGATTGCCGCGCAGCATCTCCTTCCTCGCCGCGGCGAGGACTTCCTCCGCCACTGCACCCGCGTCCGCGCGCACCGCCTCCAGCGCGCCCTTCTCGATGCGCTCGAAACTGCCATCTGCCGAGCGCACCACGACGGCAGCGGTCCTCGTCTCGTGGCTGAAGTCGCGTCGGTCGACGACGTCGGCGTGCGGTGCTGGCCGGGCCTGCACCAACGCGATGTCCAGCGCGTTGCCGGAGAGTCCGCCTCCGGCGAGATTGCGCACCTGCGTGCAGATGGAACCCAGGCGCTGCGTCTCGCCGGCGGCCACTCCCGGTCCGTCGAGCGCGTGGTCGAAGGCCACCGTCCCCTCCGTCAACGTCCCGGTCTTGTCCGTGAAGAGTGTCTCGATATCGCCCAGGTCCTCGATGCTCACGAGTCGCTTGACGAGTTCCTTGCGTCGCGCCAGTCGGGGGGCTCCCCGGGTCATGCTGGTCGACACGTCGGAGCGCAGCAGCGGTGGCCAG
>JAJXSV010000476.1 GCA_021784375.1 Actinomycetes bacterium
ATGGCCGTGTACTCATCGAAGGAGTAGGTCGACATGTCCTTGCCGAATCCCGACTGCTTGACACCGCCGTGCGGCATCTCGCTGATGATGGGGATGTGGTCGTTCACCCAGACGCAGCCGGATTGGATCTCGCGTGATCCGCGCAGTGCCCGGAACACATCCGTCGTCCACACCGACGCCGCCAACCCATAGACGGTGTCATTGGCCAGCCGCAGCGCCTCATCGTCCGTGTCGAAGGGCGTGACCGTGAGCACCGGCCCGAATATCTCCTCCCGGAAGACCTCCATGCCCGGCAGCACATCGGCGATCAGCGTCGGCGTGAAATACGCGCCAGCGGCGAGTGCACCGACCGGCATGGCTCCACCGGTCACCACGCGCGCATAGGCGCGTGCCCGTTGCACGAACCCGGCAACGGAGTCCCTGTGCGCCATGGAGACCAGCGGACCCATGTCCGTGGCCGGATCCTCGGTGGGCCCCAAACGCACCCGGCCGTACAGTTCTGCAACACCGGCCACGAAGGGTTCGTACAGGGAGCGATGCACAATGGCCCGGGTGGCAGCCGTGCAGTCCTGTCCACTGTTGATGAGGCTGCCGGCGACGGCGCCATGGATGGCGGCCTCCAGATCTGCATCGTCGAAGACCACGAAAGGCGCCTTGCCCCCGAGTTCCAGGTGGACTCGCTTGGCGGTGCCCGCCGCGGCGTTGAGCACGCGACGACCCACGCTGGTGGAGCCGGTGAACGACAGCATGTTGACGTCGGGATGGTTGAGCAGGGCATCACCGGCAACCGAACCCGAGCCCACGATGACATTGAAGACCCCCGCGGGTAGGCCGGCTTCGTGCGCGACCTCGGCGAACCGGGTGGAGGTGAGCGGGGTGATCTCCGCCGGCTTGAGCACGATGGCATTGCCGGCCGCCACCGCGGGCAGCATCTTCCACGCTGCCATCTGCAGCGGATAGTTCCAGGGCGCGATGGAGCCAATGACCCCGATCGCCTCACGGCGGATCATTGAGGTGTGGCTCGGCGAGTACTCAGCCGCTGCTTTACCCTCGAGGTTGCGGGCCGCGCCAGCGAAGAAGTCGACGTTGTCGATGGTTCCGGGCACATCGAATTCCCGGGCCAGCCGAATGGGCTTGCCCGCCTGACGGCTCTCAAGTGACGCGAACTCCTCCGCTCGATCCGAGAGCAACTGTGTGAATCGACGCAACACCGTCGATCGCTCACCGGGAGTCGCACGAGACCAGTCCCCGAAGGCGGCGCGAGCCGCGCGAACCGCCGCATCCACCTCGTCGGGCCCGGCTTCATCGATCTCCACAATGCTCCTGCCATTGGAGGGATCAATGACCTGCTTGCTCAGCCCCGTGGTCGAGCGGGCGCGACGGCCGTTGATGAACTGGTGCATGCGATCTCTGCTCTCCCTCACTCGGGCACATGCATGTGCCAGGCGCGGACACCGCCGATGATGCCGGCGCTGTTGGGCACGATCACCACATCGTCGCCCATGCGTCGCACCAGCTCGGGAGTGATGAGACGCGAGTTGCCACCACCCAGATAGAGGCGGTCCCACAGGAACACCGGGCGCAGGCGCTCGACCATGACCCGGATACGACGGGACCAGAAGAGATCACCGATGCGGCGGTGTTCGGTTTCACCGATCCACTCGTCATACGTGGTGGCAGCACGCACCGGGGCCTGCGAGAGCTCGATGTGTGGTGCCAGGGTGCCACCGTCGAACACGGCGCAACCCAGGCCGGTTCCGAGCGTCAGGACCAGTTCGAGACCTGCTCCCGTGACGACCCCGGCCCCATGCACCTCGGCGTCGTTGAGCACGAGCGCGGGCACACCCGAGGCGTTCTGCAGGGCACTGCGTACGTCGAAGCCATCCCACGCCTGGGCCAGCGTGGGATCGCGACGCGTGAAAGGTCCGCGCACATTGATGTAGTGCGGCGTGTGGATAACCACTCCGTGGCGGATCATGCCCGGCATGCCCACCGTCATGCGGTCAGCTGCGGGCAGTTGCTTGCCGATGTCCACGAGCGTCGACACGAAGCGTTCCGGGCTCAGCGGATAGGGCGTCTCGATGCGCACCTGATGCGCGCGAATGGTGCCACTCTCGTCGAGCACCGACGCCTTTATGAAGGAGCCGCCGCAGTCAATGGAAAGCGTGATCACGGGACGAGCCTATTTGGCGCCGGGTCGGTAGAGGTGAATCCGCGGATCGATTTCCTGCGACTCCCAGGTGCCGCGGATCCAGCCGTGCGCCGGATCGTCGCAGAAGCGCCACGCCCGCTCCTCGCCGGGACCGGCCATCACATTGAGGTAGTAGAGGTCGTAACCGGGCGGAGCGATGGAAGGCCCATGCCAACCATGCGGCACCAGCACCACATCGCCGGACCGCACCTCCTCCATCACATCGATGGGCCGGCTGGGATCGGTGCTGTAGACACGTTGATAGCCCATACCGGCACTCGCCTCATTGCCGGCGATCTCGTAGTAGTAGATCTCCTCCAACTGCGTCTCGTACTCATGTTC
>JAJXSV010000477.1 GCA_021784375.1 Actinomycetes bacterium
ACCCCAAGGAGATCTACCGCACCGACCAGGCGGTGCTCGACCTCTTCCCCGACAACGAGCACCTGCGGCGCTGGATCGCCCTGGCCCAGAAGCGGGTGGAATTCCAGGGCCTGCCTGCGCGCATCTGCTGGCTGGGTTACGGCGAACGAGACAAGGCGGGGCTGGCCTTCAACCGACTGGTTCGCAAGGGCGAGGTCTCGGCACCGATCGTCATCGGTCGTGATCACCTGGACTGCGGCTCCGTGGCCTCCCCCTACCGCGAGACGGAGGCCATGCTCGACGGCTCCGACGCAATCGCCGACTGGCCACTGCTCAATGCCATGGTGAACGTGGCAAGTGGCGCGTCCTGGGTCTCCATCCACCACGGCGGTGGCGTGGGCATCGGCCGCTCCATCCATGCCGGGCAGGTCTCTGTAGCCGATGGCACGGAACTGGCGGACCAGAAACTGGAGCGGGTGCTGACCAACGATCCGGGCATGGGCGTCATCCGTCATGTTGACGCCGGCTATCCCGAGGCGATTGACGTGGCCAAGCGCCTCGGCGTCAACGTCCCGATGATGGACTGACCTTGATCGTCATCCGCAACATCAGTGAACTCATCACCAATGATCCCTCACTGGGTGACGGACCCTTGGGAATCATCGGCAATGCTGCCATCGCCTTCGACGACACCGTGCGCTGGGTCGGCCGATCCGAAGAGGCGCCGACCGATGCGGTGGTGATCGACGCACGGGAACGTGCGGTCATCCCGGGCTTTGTCGACAGTCACGCGCACCTGGTATTCGCCGGCGAGCGTTCGCAGGAGTTTGCCGCTCGCATGTCAGGGCTCCCATACGTTGCGGGCGGTATCCGCACCACCGTCAGCGCCACGCGCGCGGCCACGGATGCCGAACTCGCGGCCAACCTCGAGCGACTGTCAGAGGAATTCCTGCGCTCCGGTGTCACGCACTTCGAATGCAAGACGGGTTACGGCCTCACGGTGCATGACGAAATGCGCGCGCTCGACATCGCGGCCCGTTTCACCGATGACGTCACGCTCTTGGCAGCGCATGTGGTACCGCCGGAGTTCGCCCATGCACCGCAGGACTACGTCGACCTCATCATCAGCCGCATGCTGCCTGCGGCCATGGGTCGTGCACGTTGGGTCGACGTGTTCTGCGATCGCGGGGCCTTCGATGTCGACCAGACGCGCCGCATCCTGTCCGCTGCACAGCGCATGGGCTTCCAACTGCGACTGCATGCCAACCAACTGGGCTTCGGACCGGCGCTGGATCTGGCCGTGGAATTCGACTGTGCCTCGGCCGACCATTGCACCCACCTCTCGGAACGACAGGTGCTGAAGCTGGCCTCCAGTCGCACCGTGGCCACCTTGTTGCCCGGTGCCGAGTTCTCCACGCGCTCGGCCTACCCATCGGCACGACGACTGATCGATGCCGGCGTCACCGTGGCCCTGGCCACCGACCTCAACCCGGGCAGCAGCTACACCAGTTCCATGCCGTTCTGCATCGCCGTGGCCGTTCGCGATATGGGCTTCACCCCGTCGGAGGCAGTGTGGTCCGCCACCGCTGGCGGCGCGGCGGCGCTGCGACGTTCCGACGTCGGTCGGCTCGCTCCGGGTGCTCGTGCCGATATCGTGTTGCTGGACGCCCCCAATCATCTCCATCTGGCCTACCGTCCTGGTGTCCAGCTCGTTTCCGAGGTCTGGCGCTCGGGCGTTCATCTGCTTCATGAAGGGAACCTGCACCATGCGTGACCTCATCGAGATCGATACCGCGGGCCTGAGCTTCGAGGATGTGGTGGCGGTGGCGCGCCACGATGCCGAGGTGGCGATCAGCAGCCAGGCGCTGGCGGCCATGCAGCGTTCGCGGGACGTCGTCGATCGTTTCGCCGCTTCGGATGTTCCCGTCTACGGCGTCTCCACGGGCTTCGGAGCACTGGCCAATCGCCACATCGGCCGCGAGGATCGCAAGCAGTTGCAGCGTTCACTGGTGCGCTCCCATGCTGCCGGGACCGGGCCCTACGTTGAGCGCGAAGTGGTGCGCGCGCTCATGCTGCTGCGCCTGAAGACGTTGGCCAGCGGCCGCACCGGCGCGCGACCGATTGTCGCCGAGACCATGGCCCGCATGCTCAATGCCGGCATCACGCCCGCGGTACACGAATTCGGGTCACTCGGCTGCAGCGGCGATCTGGCGCCGCTCGCCCACTGTGCACTGGTGCTCATGGGTGAGGGCCTGGCCTTCGATTCCGAGGGCAGGCTGCGCGACGGCGCCGAGCTGATGGCCGCAGCGGGCATCAGCCCCGTGGAACTGCAGGAGAAGGAGGGCCTCGCCCTCATCAACGGCACCGACGGCATGCTGGGCATGCTCATCCTGGCTCTCGACGACCTGGCCCGGTTGGTTGACGCAGCGGATGTCATCGCGGCCATGAGTGTCGAGGGGCTGATGGGAACCGATGCGGTCTTCCGCCCGGAGCTGCACACACCCCTCCGTCCACATCCCGGCCAGGCCCATTCCGCCGCACGCATGTT
>JAJXSV010000478.1 GCA_021784375.1 Actinomycetes bacterium
GGCTCTGGGCGTCACTCGCGATTCTCTGATGGCGGTTCGCGACCATATGAGTGGTTGGCCCGGCACAAGAATCCTCAATCAGGCGATTGAGCTCGCTGATTCGCAAAGTGAGACGGCGCTGGAATCCGCGAGCAGGGGCGCCATGCTCGGTGCCGGCCTGCCTGCGCCCAGGATCCAAGTGTGGGTTGAAGGCGCTTCGGGCGCCCCGTATCGCACCGACTTCGCCTGGGTCAGTCAACGTGTCATCGACGAGAGCGATGGCCTTGGCAAATTCAGCAGCCGAGGCGAGTACAACAAGCAGATCTTCCGGGACTCGGATCTGCGTGAGGCCGGCTGGACCGTCGTGCACTGGACATTTGAGCAGATCATGAAGGGCGAGCGGCCGGCCCTGCAATGGCTGGCAACTGCTCTCAACGCGCCCTTGATGCCGCTTCACCGGCGGAAATCACGCGGGACACGGCGTGTCGCGTGAGTTCCGCCGGTGAAGCGGGCATGGGTTAGCTGGGTTCGTGGCTGAGGGAGTTGCGGTCAGTGTGCCGGCGCATACTTGCCGACGAAGGAACCACAGGTGACGGGCTGGCCCTGCAATCCATTCAGCAGCGCGTCATAACCCGGGGCTGGGAGCAGGTCCGCCGCTGGAGTCGTCACCTCGGCAACAGACATCGAGGCCAGTGCCATGGGAGCCACCGTCTCCTGCAGGACCAAGTAGTCCCCCGACGCATTCAGCCGCTGCAAAACCGCCACCACCCGCGCCAGATGATCTTCGGGAACCTCCGGCGGCAACCACCAGTCAATGCCGAAGGGATTGCGTAGTCCGAGCAGTGGGTACTGAGCTGCGCCAACGGGTGCCACCGCCACCCACCTTGCGGGGTACTTGCGCACACAACCGATGAGACTGTTCTCGAAGGCCGCCAGCTGGGGGCTCACATGAATGCCACGCATGGTGGGCAGGTCCACCTGCGATGTCATGGCCCAACGTGGAACATCCAGGAACGGCGCCACGGCTCTGGCGTTGGTCACGAGCCCGGTGCCGGTGAGTGCGGCGACCACCAACCCCACCGACGCTATGCGCTGGAGATGCCGCTGAGCACCAGCCCCGGCCGACTCCTCCGGTTCACCATCCCGGTGGTCGAACAGAGGAAGCAGCAGCACGGAACGAGCCAGCACGACACCTGCAACCAGGCTCGGCGTGGGCACTGCCCAGGAGACCGTGGTCGCGTATCCGAGCAGCAGCAAGCCCAGCACCTGCAGCACCAGATCGTCGTCGTGCCTGCGCCACCAGCGAGCCGCCGCGATCGCGCAATAGCTAGCGAAGGGCACGAAGGCCCAGCCACTGGAGCGAGCGAAGTTCGCTGAGTACCCCAGAGCAAGCGTGGGCGCCAGCAGGAGGAACAGCGCGACAGTGGTGCGGACCCAGCTACCAAATCGGTGCGTCTCGGCGAAACGGAGAGCGAGCAGCGCGCACAGGGCCGCGTAGGCCAGCGAGAGCAGCATCGTTCCCTGCGCCAGCGCCTGCAGCGGCACCAGCAGTGAAGGCAGGTTGCCGCTCGTGGGACCCACCAGCTGGTTGGCGAGCGCGGCGGGGCCGGGGCGCACCCACCAGAGGAACAGCACCGCGGGTGCCAGCAGCATGGGCATCCAGCGCCAGACGCGCACGCGCTCGTGGCGGAGCAGCTCGATGGCCACCATCACGGGAACAATGACGAAGCCCTGCTTCACCAACGGCGCTGCACCGGCAAGGAACCACATCAGGCCCCAACGCCAGCCTGGCCTCGTCCGTGCCGCTCGGGCCAGCTCGAAGGCAAGGGCAGCCAGGAACAGGCCATCGATGGTGTGCCAGGCAATGACCGGCCAATCGCCGACATCGAGCATGAAGGCCAGCACTGCAAGCGAGGCAAAGGTGAGACGGCGCAGCGGCCGCTGGCTCCCGGATCGCACGAAGGCCACGGCGATCACCAGCAATTGCATGGTGACCACAAGGCGTGATCCCGCAAGCATGCCCGTGCCCAGCATGGCCTCCGGCAGGTGCAGCAGCGCAGAGCCCAGAGGTCGCGGCGAGGTGAAGTCGACATGCGGAATCTCGCCCATGCGGACACGCCATGCCTGCGCAAGCACAAATCCGTCGAGCGTCGGAGTGAATCCGTACAGCGCCTCGAACCACCAGAATCCCAGCGCTGCAAGGGTGAGGCCAAGCGCCGTGACGTGCCTGCGTACCCAACGCAATGGATGCACCGGCCACTCCTCAGCGCACGGGATTCCAGACCAAGATGCACGGGGCAGGCGCCCACCTTCGCAGCACCCAAGCGCGAGCAAGCCTAGGACACGACAACGCCGGCGTACCGTCTTGGAACGGTGCGCCGGCGTTTGCGGTGATTGAAGCCGGCTCAGCCGAGGGCGCGGACGATGTCGTCCACGCGCTCCTTGGCGTCGCCGAAGAGCATCATGGAATTGTCCTTGAAGAACAACGGGTTCTGCACGCCTGCATAGCCCGTGGCCATGGAGCGCTTGAAGATCACGACCTCATG
>JAJXSV010000479.1:0-1219 GCA_021784375.1 Actinomycetes bacterium
GCGAGGTGGCGCGGCAGGAGTTGTTTTGGGGGGTTTGGGGCCCGGTATGGGTGGGCTCTGGGAAGTCCCTGGATGTGCGTGGGGCATCGCTGCGGAGCAGGCTCGGTGACAGCTGGCTCATAGAGACCGTGCGTGGAGTCGGGTACCGGTTGGCCAGCTCGTGACCAAACGCCTTGTCATCGTCATGACGCTCATCGCCGCGTCAGTCGCGATGGCCTTGGCGCTTCCGCTTGTCGGCCTGGTGGTGGCGTCGGAACGCTCTGCGCTCATCAATGAATTGCAGGTGGAGGCACTGGCCACGGCTTCGCTGCTCTCCTCGCAGCCGCAGTCGCAATGGCCGGCGACCGTCGCAGCAGCGCCCTCACGACCCAACGAGCGCGTGGTGGTGGTGAACGCCCACCTCGACCTCATCGCCGACAGTGACCGGAGCAATCTCGATCGCAGTTTCAATCGGCCGGAGATCCTGCGAGCCCTCAGCGGTGTCATGTCATCGGATATCCGTCCCTCCAGGACGCTGGGCACGGACCTGCGCTTCGTAGCCGCACCCATTGTGAAGAACGAGAAGATCATTGCCGCCGTGCGTTACTCGCTGCCGGAGAATGCCGTGCAGGCGGCGGTGCATCGCACAGAATGGTCGCTCGCGCTGTTCGTGGGAGCCGTGACCTTGGTGGCCGGCATCATTGCCTGGCTTATAGCCTCCTCGATCGCGGCGCCCGTCCGCGGCCTGGCCGATCTGGCGGGACGCCTGCACGGGGATCTGGGGCTGCGGGCACGCGAGGACCAGGGACCGGTCGAGGTGCAGGCCGTGGCCCACGCGTTGAATCAGACGGCGGAACGGTTGCAGGCGCTGGTGCGTCGCACGGAACGGGTGGCTGCTGATGCCTCCCATCACCTGCGCACACCACTCACGGGTATCCGCATCCGGCTGGAGGGCATCGAGGACATGGCCGAGGACCCCGACCTGGCGCAGGAAGCGCATCATGCACTGGAGGAGGTGGATCGCCTCGCCCACCGTATCGACGAGGTACTGGCGCTCGCCAAGAGCGATGAGCTGCCCAAGGAGCTCATCGATGCCACGCAGGAGACGCGCGGCCGCATCCATCAATTCGAGGCCATTGCGCAGGATCACGGCCTGGTGCTGCTCTCCCAGATCGATGACGGGGCCATGGTGCGGGTGGAGGCCGGTGCGATTCCGCGCCTGATCGACGAACTCCTGGGC
>JAJXSV010000479.1:1229-2520 GCA_021784375.1 Actinomycetes bacterium
CGCCAAGACCACGATCGGGGTCACGCTGGAGACCGGCGCCGAGACGGTGACGCTGATCGTGGAGGACGATGGGCCCGGGGTGCCGGAATCGGAACGGCAGCGCATCTTCGAACGCGGCATGCGTGGCAGTGCTGCCATCGAGGGCGGCACCGGCCTGGGGCTGGCCATGGTGCGAGACACCGTTCGCGCGCAGCACGGAGACGTGACGGCGGAAGTTGGCGATCTGGGTGGACTGGCCGTACGCATCCGTTTGCCGCGGGCCTGAGCCGGCAGCTCACAAACTCTTCAGCGCGCATTTGCCGGCGTCTGAAAGCATTGGGGTACAACCGCGGGAGCAGCCATGACCACCAAGCAGCAGCCTGAACTTCCACAACGCACGATTGCGCTGGTTGCTCACGACCACAAGAAGCAGGAACTGCTGGACTGGGCGGAGTACAACAGGGGCACGCTTGCGCAGCACAACCTAATCGCCACCGGTACCACGGGCCGCCTGCTGGCGGAGCGCCTGGACCTGCCGGTGGCGCGACTGCTCTCCGGGCCCCTCGGCGGTGACCAGCAGGTGGGTGCACTCATTGCCACCGGGCAGGTCGATCTGCTGGTGTTCTTCTGGGATCCCCTGTCGCCGCAACCCCATGATCCGGATGTGAAGGCATTGATGCGTCTTGCCACCGTCTGGAACACACCCATGGCCTGGAACCGATCTACTGCGGATTACCTTGTGTCTTCACCGCTTTTCGGTGCTGAATACGAACCCACGCGGCCGGACTTCGCGGCCCACGACACACGGAGCATGCCGGCATGATCGACGAATTGGCCGTACGGGCGCGGGGCGTCATCAAGTCCTACGGGGCCGTTCATGCTTTGCGCGGTGTTGATCTCGATATCCGGCGCGGTGAGTGCGTCGCCCTGCTCGGCCCCAATGGTGCCGGCAAGACCACCATGACCGAGATTCTTGAGGGATTCCGTATTCGCAACCAGGGCGAGGTAACCGTGCTGGGAGTTGATCCCGAACATGGGAATCTGCAATGGAAGGCGCGCTTGGGCATGGTGCTGCAGAGCAGTGCCGACCTCAAGGAACTGAGCGTCGCGGAGGCTGTGCGCCATTTCGCACAGATCTATCCACGCCCCGCGAATGTCGACGAGGTCATCGAAGTGGTGGGCCTGCACGAGAAGCGGAACACCTATGTGCGCAAACTCTCCGGCGGACAACGGCGACGCCTCGACGTCGCACTCGGCATCATCGGTCAACCGGAGTTGCTGTTCCTCGACGAACCGACCACGGGCTTCGATC
>JAJXSV010000480.1 GCA_021784375.1 Actinomycetes bacterium
GGGCCTCGCCTTGGTAGTGGCGGTTGCCATGCGCACGCGGCTCATCGTCGGCATCGAGTCCGAGGCGCTGTGCGTGGGTCGGGCGCGAATCGAGTGGCAGTGGGTCGGACGCGTCGAGGTCCTCGAGGGCGCCACCATGCGCGCGGCACTCACCACGGCGGGCCACCCCAACGACTTCGTGCAGGTGCGTGGCACGACCGCAGGACTCCGCGCCTGGCTCACGGATCCCAGCGACCCGCACCCCAGTTGGCTGGTCTCGGTTCGCCATCCCGAGCAGGTGCGAGCCGCGCTGCGGGCTGTCGGGGTGTTCAGCGATGCTGCCTGAGTTGCTGATCCAGCGCCTGGATCCGGCATTGCCGCTGCCGCGATTCGCCAAGCCGGGCGATGCCGGGATGGACCTGTATGCGCGCGTTGACGCCAGCATCCCCCCGGGTGGCCGGGAACTCGTCCCGAACGGCATCGCCATCGCGCTGCCTGCCGGGTTCGTGGCGCTCGCTGTGCCACGCAGCGGATTTGCCCTGAAGCAAGGCGGGACCCTGCTCAACAGTCCCGGGGTCATCGATGCCGGCTACCGGGGTGAGGTCTGTAGCATCGTGCACAACAGCGGCGCTGAGACCCTGGTGATCGCCCGCGGCGATCGCATCGCTCAGTTGCTCGTGCTGCGACTGCCGGAACTGGCCATCACCGAGGTGGAGGAGCTCCCGGGCACGCATCGCGGAGCAGGCGGATTCGGTTCGACGGGCAGGAGCTGACGATGGCCGGTTTCATCAAGCGATTGCTGCGCAAGCCCGCCGAGCAAGCAACGCCGGCGCACAGCAGGCCGCGGGCCGGCCTCACGCCGATCGCCGAGGCACCGATCGGGCGGATGGTCCGCATTGGTGGCGACATCGCCTCGGTGATCCTGCGCCCGGAGACGACGGTGCAGGCGTTGGAGGCCGAGATCGACGACGGCAGCGCGCGTCTCGTGATCGTGTGGCTGGGACGGAACAGCATTCGCGGCATCGAACCCGGCCGTGGGATCATCATCGAGGGCCGCGTGGTTCGCATGGATGGAGTGCTCATGATGCACAACCCGCGTTACGAGTTGCTGCCCCACGGCGCCGCAGAATGACCGTCAATCCTCGTGCCCAGCTCGAGCAGGCGATCGGCGGATGGCGCGGGGCGCTCGAGTCCAGCATCCCCACCTTGGCATTTCTGCTCACCTACCAGTTCAGCGACCGCAATCTCACGAGGTCGATCCAGGCGGCCGCCGCGCTGGCGCTGCTGGCTGCGCTCATCCGGATCGTGCGCAAGGGTTCGCTGCAGTTCATCGCGAGCGGCGTGATCGGCGTCGCGGTGTCGGCCTGGCTGGTGGCTCGCACGGGCAATGCCAAGGATTACTTCGTGCCCGGACTCATCACGAACGTGCTCTGGGGCCTCGCCTACCTGCTGTCGGTGATCGTCCGCTACCCGCTCATCGGCGTGCTCGTGGGCTCGCTGGAGGGGCACCCGCTCAAGTGGGTGCGCGATGCCGAGCTGCGCAAGGTCGCTGGGGCCGCGACGCTGCTGTTCGCTGGATTGTTCGCACTGCGCCTGGCAGTGGAACTGCCGCTCTACTACTCCGGTGCGCTGAACGCCCTCGGTGCGGCGAAACTCATCCTCGGTTGGCCGCCGTATGTGCTCGTCGTGTGGCTCGCCTACCGGTTGATGCGGCCCCACTTCGGCTCACCCGCGACGGAAGATCTGCTGTAGCGAGTCCTGCTGGTCGGTTGCGCAGACGAAGAGCAACTCGTCACCGACCTCCAGCGAGTCATCCGGGCTGGGCGTGATGACGCGGGCCTGTCGCAGGATCGCGACCAAGGCCGAGTCCATGGGCAGCGGAACGGCATCGACCCGCTTGCCGATGACCGGCGAGTCGCCGGCCAGGGTGATCTCCACCAGGTCGGCATTGCCCTTGCGGAACGTGAACAGGCGCACCAGTTCGCCGACGGACACCGCCTCCTCGACCAGGGCCGCCACGATGCGTGGTGTCGACACGGCGACGTCGACGCCCCAGGCCTCGTCGAACATCCATTCGTTCTTCGGATGATTGACGCGCGCCACGACGCGCGGAACG
Organism: Actinomycetes bacterium; assembly: GCA_021784375.1. The sequence goes on from JAJXSV010000480.1 coordinate 2,096, forward strand.
CCGTACTCGGTCTTCGCGAGCAGCGACACCACGAGGTTCACCTTGTCATCGCCTGTGGCCGCGATCATGATCTGGCAGGTGCTGAGGTCTGCAGCCTCCAGGGCGGAGGCCTCGCAGGCGTCGGCGAGCAGCATGGAGGCTTCGGGGATCGACTCCGGCCGCACTTCCGCCGGGTCACGGTCGATGAGCAGCACGTCATGACCGTTGGTGATGAGCTCACGCGCGATGGCCTTGCCAACCTTGCCTGCTCCGGCGATTGCGATGCGCATGGTGTTCCTAACCGTGCTTCGGACCGTTGGCGAGTGAGGTGATGACCGCATCACGGGCATCGGTATTGAACAGGAAGTGGATCTTGTCACCCTCCTGCACCACGGTGTCCGACGTGGGCAGCATGGCGCCGCCGAGCCGGGTGACGA
>JAJXSV010000481.1 GCA_021784375.1 Actinomycetes bacterium
GCGTCGACAGGTGGACGCCGATGCCTATGTGCGTGGCTGGGCCAGGGCGGTTGCCCCCTTGGGTCTGTCACATGCGCCGGAGAGTGAGCAGGAGCTGCAGCGCGCGATCGCGGATTTCCATCCGGAACTGCGCGTCGATGACACCACTCGCAAGGTGGTGGCCTTCATTCGCAAGGTCCCCTTCCCACGTGGTGCACGCCCGGTGTATCGCCTGCTTTTCGCGGCTGCGGTGGAGACACTGCCGGCCGAATACCGGCGCAAGCTGGGGCTGCGCGCTGCGCCCGCGCCGCTGGTGCGATTCACGACGCACCTCCTGCTGACCATCACCCGTTGGATCGTGGGGCAGCGTTCGCCAATGGAGGTGGCCGCCCTGCAACGTCGCGAACGCCTGGGCCTGGGATCAGTGCGACAGGCTCGGTGACATAGTGGGCGTCGGCCCGGCAGGTACGCCCGGGCTGGGGCTGGCGGTGGCCGAATCGCTGCTGGTGGGACAGGGACTGGTGGTGGGGCCGCAGGCAACCGGACCCAGAATGGGGCCGTTGCCCAGCACCGGCTTCAGATCGAACTGCAACACGGGTGCACCCTTGAGGGCGCCCTGCATGGTGGCCTTCCAGATCGGTCCCGGAATGGAAGCGCCGTATACCGGTGTATAGCGCACGTGGTTGATGACGATGTCGGACATCTTGTACTTGAAGCCGCCGCGAGGGTCACCCACCCATGCGCAACCGGCGAGGTCGGGCGTGAAGCCACAGAACCACACTGCTGCGGAATCGTCGGTAGTGCCGGTCTTGCCGGCAGCCGGGCGACCCAGCGCCATGGTGCCACCGGTGCGGTGGGGATCGTTGCCGTCAATGACGCCACGCAGCATCAGTGCCACTCCGTCCGCGACGCCACGGGCGATCACCTGCGAGCAGGCGGTCGGTGGCACAGGGAGTGGGGTGCCATCGGCTTTGGTGATTGCGAGCACCGCGTGAGCGGGGCAGTACAAGCCATGCGCGGCGAAGGTGGCGTAGGCGTTGGCCAACGACAAGGGCGCGACTTCATTGGCACCGAGCACGAAGGAAGGCACTGCGTCGAGAGGTGATCCATCGGCCTTGGTCACACCCATGCTCGTGGCGATCGCGGTTGGTCGGCAGAGACCAGTCTTCTGCTCAAGAGCCATGAAATAGGTGTTCACGGATTCCGCGGTGCCCGTGTACATGTTGAAACGGCCCGAGTGCGTGGAGTTGGAGACGGTGTACGGCGGGAAGAGGGACGCCCCATTGGCGCCACAGCCGTAGAACTGGGAGAAGGTGCGGGTCTTCGGTGAGTCGATGACCTCCGTCGGTGACAGGCCCCTCTCCAGAGCGGCGGCCAGCACGAAGACCTTGAAGGTGGAACCGGCCTGCATGCCGCGGGTGCCTCCGAAGGCCATGGTGGTGTTGTAGTTGTAGGTGGTCATGCCCACGCCACTGGTGCCCCAGAGGCGGTTCTCGGCCATGGCCGTGATGGCACCGGTTCCGGGCTGTACCAGCGAGATCGCTGCCGCCTTGCCCGACGGATCGTTGCGCGGGATGGCCTTGTCGACTGCCTTCTGGGCGGCCGTCTGCGCCTTCAAGGAGAGGCTGGTGCGAATGTGCAGACCGCCGGTGCGCAGCAGGGTATCCCGCGCAGCGAGTGTGGGACCGAAGGCCACATCGGTGCGAATGGTCTGCATGACGTAGTCACAGAAGAAGGGGGCGATGGAACCGGTACAACCGTTGGGAACGGATGAGGGGTGCACGATATCGACCACGCGCGTCTGCTCCACGTGATCCGCTTGCGCTTGGGTGATGTCGTGCAGGCGCACCATATTGCGCAGCACCTTGCTACGTCGCTCGGTGGCGGCTTGGGGGTGGCGCAGTGGGTCGTAGCCCGTCGGTTGTTGCACCAGGCCAGCTAGCAGCGACGCCTCCCCCAGCGTGAGTTCGCTGGCCGGCTTGGAGAAGTAGCGGCGGCTGGCGGCTTCTATCCCGTACGCGCCGGCGCCGAAATAGGCGATATTGAGGTAGGACTCGAGAATCTGGGCTTTGCTGAATTTGCGTTCCAGAGCCAGTGCGTACCGAGCTTCCCGCAACTTGCGGGCAGGCGTGCGGGCGGTGGCCGCCGCCGCACTCGTCGCGTCTGTGGCTGAGGCTACGAGGATCTGCTTCACCAATTGCTGGGTGATGGTGGAGCCGCCCTGGACCTGACGCCCGGTGAAGGTGGACACCAAGCCGCGCAGGGTGCCACGGATATCCACGCCGTGATGCTGGTAGAAGCGCTCATCCTCGGTGTCGATGATGGCTCGCTGCATGATGGGGGCCACCTGCGAAAGCGGCACGCTGATGCGATTCTGGTAGTAGAGCGTGGCAAAGGGGGTGCCGTCGGCGGCCTCGATCACCGTCTGCTGGGCCAGATCGGGTGAGCGCAGCGTGACGGGCAGCGACTCGAAACCCTCCAGGGATCGTGTCGCGAGACCGCCGGTGATAATAACGAACACGATCGGATAC
>JAJXSV010000482.1 GCA_021784375.1 Actinomycetes bacterium
CGATCCCACACTGCGCTGCGGTACACCAGTTTGCCCTTGGGCTCGCGACCGCCGCGAATCATCCACAGCAACCACAGCGCCCACAGCACGGCGATCATGCCGAGACCGATCATGAGGCGGAACATCCAGTAGGTGATGGGGATGTTGGGTGCGAAGTCGGCGCCCTTGAGGCCGGTGCTGGCATAGGTGCTCGTGTACTCGGTCTCGAGGTTATTGATGCCCTTGACCTCGCCGTTCATGTCGCCGGTGGCGAGGAACGACAGGAGGTTCGGCACCTTCACGTCGAGCACGGACTGCGAGCCGTCGAGCGTTCCCACGGTGAACAGGGAGAAACCGGCGCTGGATTCGGTGTTGTAGAGCGCTTCCGCGGCGGCCATCTTCATGGGCTGCTGCGTCACCATGATCTTGGAGTCGGCATCGCCCGTCCAGCCCACGGCCGCGCCCGCGACCAGCGTGACCACCGCACCCAGCTTGAGCGTCTTGCGGAAGATGCCACTGCTGTTACCGCGCAGCATGTGGAAGGCACTGACGGCCGCAACCAGGGTGCCGGAGACCAGGAAGGCCGCCGACATGGTGTGCAGGTAGGCGATGACTGCCGTGTTCTGCGTGAGCACGCGCAGGAAGTCGTCCATCTCGGCGCGATGCGTCACCGGGTTGATGTGGAAACCAACCGGGTGCTGCATGAAGGCATTGGCCGCGAGGATGAAGTAGGCCGACAGCGTGGTGCCGATGGAGGCCAGCCAGATGGAGGCCAGGTGCACCTTCTTGGGCAGCCGGTCCCAGCCGAAGATCCACATGCCGAGGAAGGTGGATTCCAGGAAGAAGGCGAGCAGGCCCTCGACCGCGAGTGGCGCACCGAAGATGTCTCCGACGAAGCGGGAGTAGTCGGACCAGTTCATGCCGAACTGGAATTCCTGCACGATGCCGGTGACGACGCCCATGGCGAAGTTGATCAGGAAGATCTTCCCGAAGAACTTGGTCAGGCGCAGCCAGGAGCTGTTGCCCGTGCGTACCCACATGGTCTGCATGATGGCGACGAGGAACGAAGTACCGAGCGTGATCGGAACGAAAAGAAAGTGGTAGACGGTGGTGATACCGAACTGCCAGCGGGATAGGTCTAGCGCACTCACGTGCTCACCCTCCTGGGAGACGACGTAGACGGGGTCATGGTGGCACAGCAAGTTTGCGCAGGTAGCGGAATGTGACGAGAACTGCGGATTCATTCCGGAGTTCGAGACGAGCGGCTAGGCCAAAAGTCCTTGATTCAGGACCAGTTTCCCTGCTCATCGGCAGGCGCTGGCCGCACCATCACCGTGACGACCGTGACGTCGACAACGCCGGTGAAGCCTGCACCATCCCGATCATTGCCGCGGCCTCAGCCGACGAGATCGGCCACCGCGGCGGCGAAGACCTCCGTGTGCTTGGTGACGTCGGCCTCGGTGGTGTCGCGGCACATGAGCGCCATGTTGTGGAAAGGCGTGATCAGGACGCCACGGTTGGAGGCGAAGAGATGGAAGAACTCCTCGAGTTCCGCATCGGCAGCCCTGGCTGATTCACTGCCGTTGCGCGGCGCCGGTGAGGCGAAGCGGTACTCGGCGCGGGCGCCCAACTGCGTGCACGACCAGGGCAGGTCGTACTGCGCCAGCACGCCCTCGACGCCAGTGCGGAAGGCGGTGGCCAGGTCGATCATGCGCGGCCAGGTCTCATCGGTGAGCACGTGCTTGAGCGTGGCCGCCATAGCGGCGACGGAGAGCGCGTTACCCGCCAGGGTGCCGCCGACGCCGCCGACGTCCACGATGTCGGCCTCGCCTGCTTCGGTGTGACCGGTAATGCGGCGCGCCACCTCCTCGCTGATGCCGTACGCACCGGAGGGGATGCCGCCACCGATGGACTTGCCGATGATGAAGATGTCGGGCTGCAGATTCCAGGCCTTGGTGGCCCCGCCGGGACCGGTGGAGATGGTGTGCGTCTCATCGATCATGAGCAGGCTGCCGGCCTGCTTGATGAGGCGCGTGGCCTCCTCCCAGTAGCCGGGCTGCGGAAGGACGATGCCGATGTTGGTCATGGCCGGCTCCGCGAGCACCGCGGCGACGTCACCATGGGCCAGCTCGCGCTGCAGCGCTTCCAGATCGTTGAACTCGACGACCCGCGTGGTCTCGTGGAGCGGCACCGGCGGCGCCACGTTTCCGGGACGCGAGACCGCCAGGCCATCAGGACCGGGCACTGCGAAGGTCTCATCGACGGAGCCGTGGTAGCAGTAGGCAAAGACCAGGATCTTGCTGCGACCGGTGGCAAGACGGGCCAGACGGATGGCCCAGCGATTGGCGTCGGTGGCGCTCAGCGTGAAGGACCAGAGCGGCATGCCGAAGCGTCGTTGCAGCTCCGCACCCACCACTTCCGCGTCGGACGTCGGCAGCATGGTGGTGATGCCGCCCTGTTGGTCCATGCGGGCGATGACCTCGGTGACCGTCCCGGCCGGTGAATGCCCGGCCATGGCGCCGGTGTCGC
>JAJXSV010000483.1 GCA_021784375.1 Actinomycetes bacterium
GCAGCCATCTGCGAGCGACCCGCATTGTGGATGCAGACGAAGAGCACAGAGGCCTTCTTGGACATGGGGATTCCCTTCGGCAGCTAGCGATCGGCCAGGCGTTTGCGGAGCCATAGTGAGAGGTAGACCAGTGCGACGAGTGCCGGCACCTCGATGAGGGGACCGACCGCACCCGCCAATGCCTGCTTGGAGGTGACGCCCCAGACTCCGATAGCCACAGCCATCGCCAACTCGAAGTTGTTGCCGGCCGCAGTGAAGGCGAGGGTTGCGGTCTTGGTGTACGGGAGCCCGATGCGAAGGCCAAGCGCGAAGGCTGCACCCCACATGAGCGCGAAGTAGACGAGGAGGGGCAATGCGATGCGAACGACCGTGAGTGGTGCCGAGGCCATGGCCTCACCTTGCAGCGCGAACAGCACGATGATGGTGAAGAGCAGGCCGTAGAGGGCCCAGGGGCCGATGCGCGGAATGAACTGCCCCTCGTACCATTCACGTCCTCTGAGGCGAAGGCCGATACGACGGGTGAAGAAGCCGGCAAGCAGGGGGATACCGAGAAAGATCAGGACGGCACGTGTGATGTCACCCGTGGAGAACTGCACATCCTGGGTGTCCCAGCCCAGCCAATTGGGCAGGATGCGCAAGTAGAAGGTGCCGAGCAGTGCATAGGCCAGGATCTGGAACACGGAGTTGATGGCAACGAGCAACGCTGCCGCCTCGCGATCTCCACAAGCCAGTTCGTTCCAGATCAGCACCATGGCGATGCAGCGGGCCAAGCCGATGACGATGATGCCGGTGCGGAAGGCCGGCTGGTCGGCGAGGAAGAGCCAGGCCAACGTGAACATGAGCGCGGGCCCGATGATCCAGTTGAGCAGCAGCGAGGACCAGAGCATGCGCCGGTCGCCGGTGACATGCGACATGTCCTCGTAGCGCACCTTGGCCAGGACCGGGTACATCATGAGCAACAGACCGATGGCGATGGGCAGCGAGGTTTCCCCGATGCGGACGGTGTTGAGGAGGTCGCGGATCCCGGGGAACACGCGACCGAAGAACAGGCCCAGCGCCATGGCCATGCCGATCCACACAGGTAGGTAGCGGTCCAGAGTGGACAGGCGCGCCAGCACGTGTGCGTCGTCGGCGTCCACCGCAACAGAAGAGCGCGTGTGCTCCATACGGGGCCCCTTGTCCTTGGTAGTCAGCAACGCTACTTGACTCCTGAACCCCAAGAATGGTTGAGGGGAGGTGCATCGTGGATCGCAGTCGACGGGCTCGCAGCTTGGCGGCCCGTGGTGATCCGCTGCCTCAGCCCTGATCGCCGGCGCGCCGGCGCAACCGAGTGCCGAGGCTGGAGCCGCGGGCGGTGAAGCTGAGTGCGACGTTGGAGCGCTGACCGGGTGGGCGCTTGCCTTCGATCACGTCGATGAAGCGTGCCACCGCCCCATCCACGTACTCGGCTATTGAATAGGCGAGGGTGGAGATGTCGAGTTGCTCCAGCCGGCGATCGCTGTTCTCGTCCAGCGTGATGACGCGGAGGTCCTTGCCCACATTGAGGCCGCGCTTCTCTGCTGCCTCGATCAGTGCGGCGGTGACGGGCACTGCCACCAGCACGGCATCCGCGGGGCTCCGCAGCAGCGCCTCGATGGCTTCATGGGTACCACCGGCTTCGAGATCCACTATGAAGAGCAGTGGCTGCACGCCGTGCTGTTCGCACCATTCAAGATAGCCGCGCTCCAGCTCACGCGTGGAAACCGTCTGCAGTTTGGGCCACATCAGGCTTGGCCGTGTGGCGCCTTGTTCGGCGAAGTGATCCATGGCCTCGGCCACGGCCGAGCGAAAGTCGAGGTGTGCATCCACGGCGACTCGGTCGTCCTCGGAAACTCCATCTGTGAGTACAGGAACGCCACGACCGAAGGCCGCCTCCAGGTAGGGGTCCTGGGGACCGGTGTCGAGCACCATCAGTCCTGACACGGGCACGTTCACCATGAGTTCGCCTTCCAGGCCAGGCAGCACGGTGAAGGCGTAGCCACGCTCGGTGGCTGCCAGTGTGCCGGCGCCGATGACGTCGGCCCAATGAGTCCGGTATGCGGCGAACTCACCGGGTCGCTGTAGGGCGCCGATGACGAAGCCGATCGCACGCACCTTGCCGGAACTCAGTGCTCGGGCGCTGGGATCGGGCACATACCCCAGCCGCTTGGCGGCATCGCGCACGCGCTGGCGTGTTTCCTCGCTGATCTGGTTCTTGCCGGAGAGGGAGTCGGAAGCGGCCCCCAGACTGACACCTGCCTCGCGCGCCACATCACGAAGACGAGGCTTGGCGGGTCCTTCACCTCGTGCCACGACGTCTCCCTCATCCGCGGCTGGTGCCGGCCGGCCGCAGAACAACGGTAGTAGCGGTACGGCCGAACGGCTTCAGTCTGCTGGGAAGATTCCCTCTGAATCATAACAAAACCCCCTAAGTCGGGCATTGGTTGCGCCGGGCGGCCGTCGTCTGCCTGCCCAGCAGCATCCCCCT
>JAJXSV010000058.1 GCA_021784375.1 Actinomycetes bacterium
CGAATTGGGGGTCCCCGGGGGAGGCGATCTGGACGTGCGCTCGGGTGTCCACGAGCAGCCACGGACGACGCGCACCCCGGCCTTGGAATCCTGATCGCGCGTTTGCCTGCTGGTTCGCCATGCGCCAGCAGGACTGCCGTACCCTTGCGGCGTGAAGTTCGATGATCATGAGATCTGGGGCGCGCCGGCGCACGCTGCCGACCCCGTGGAACCGGTGGCCGCTCCCCGGGAGGCCTCGGCACCGGCTCCCGCGACGACCGGGACCCTCTACCGCTCCGCCGGCAGCGAGGCGCATCCCGATGCCATCGTTGCCCTTCCGGGCCATCATCGTCGTCACACCGCGATTCAGCCGATCGAGGCCACCTCATGGGCCGAAACCGGGCTGCATGCACCGATCACCATCAACTCGCTGATCCCTCCTCGAGCCTCCACGGTCGCCGCGCCCCCGCGCCCCGCCGCTCCGGTGCGCCCCGCGGCTCCCGTGCGCGCGTCAGCGCCGGCCGCCCCCGCTCGTTCTGCCCCTATCGAAGATCCAGCCATCGCCGAGGTCCTGGGTGCCGCCGCGCCCGAGCAACGCCTGCCCCCGGCCGGCTTCACCTCTTGGTTCCGCCAGGTCACCGGCTTCGCACCCGAACCGGGTGATCAAGGGGCGGGATCCACCCGTGTGCGCAGCGACCGCGCCGCCAGGGACCCGCGGTCAGCCCCACAGCGTGGGTTGCCGAGCCTGGCCCTGAACGGGTTGCAGGTGAGCCCCCGCAGGGCTGCCGTCCTCGCCTTCGTCATCACGGCGTTGGTGGCCATCGCAAATGCGAAGCTGTCGACGGGACTGGGTGCGCCCACGGGCATCGCCCTGATCGTCACCACCATCGCTGCGGCCTGGCTGCTCGGTCCTGAAGCCCGCTGGGCGGCGTGGACCCTGCCGCCGTACGTGCTCATCGCCGTCATCATCGTCGCCGGTCAGTTCGCAGCGGGTGCGCCGGGCAGGAGCATCATCGGTCAGATCATCCTGGTGTTCGCCGGCCTCATCACGTTGGCGCCGTGGCTCGCGGTCGCGACCGTGCTCGGCATCGTCGTCCCCTTGCTGCGCCGCAACGCACGCTGAGGCGGGCGCGCGCAGACCTTGGTCAGTCCTGCTTCTCGCGTGACGACTTGAGGTCCCGGCGCAGTTCCGGCGGCAGCGAGAAGACCAGTGACTCCTGCGCTCCCGTGACCTCTTCCACCTTGCCGAAGCCATGCTGGCTGAGCCAGTGGAGCACACCCACGACGAGTTCCTCGGGCACCGAAGCACCCGACGTGAGGCCCACGATCCGCGCGTTGTCGAACCATTCCGCCCGCAGCTCATCCGCGGTGTCGATGCGGTAGCCGCGACGAGCCCCTGCCTGCAGGCCCACCTCGAGCAGCCGCACCGAATTCGACGAGTTGCCGCTCCCCACGACGATGAGCACGTCGCAGTCGGGCGCGATCTGCTTGACCGCGGTCTGCCGGTTCTGCGTGGCGTAGCAGATGTCATCGCTGGGCGGGCTCACGAGGTGCGGCAGGCGCTCCCGCAGCCGGTCCACCGTGCGGATGGTCTCGTCCACGTAGAGCGTGGTCTGGGAGAGCCAGACCGTCTTGTGTCGCGGATCGAGGTGCATGGCATCCGCGGAGGCCGGCCCGTCCACCAGGGTGATGGACCGTGGCGCCTCGCCCATGGTGCCGATGACCTCCTCGTGTCCCTCGTGCCCGATGAGCAGGATGTTGTATCCCTCGTTGGCGAATCGGCGTGCTTCCGAGTGCACCTTCGACACCAGCGGGCAGGTGGCGTCGATGGCCTTGAGGTTGCGCTCGGCAGCCTCGTTGTGCACCACCGGAGCCACTCCGTGGGCGCTGAACACCACGGTCGCGCCATCCGGGACCTCGTCGAGTTCCTCGACGAAGATGGCGCCCTGGTCGCGTAGCTGCTCGACGACGTACTTGTTGTGGACGATCTCCTTGCGCACGTAGATCGGTGCACCGTAGAGGGTGAGCGCCTGCTTCACGGTTTCGACCGCGCGATCGACCCCTGCGCAGTAACCACGCGGAGCGGCGAGGAGGACAGTGCCCGGAGTACGCATGTCGGTCATGGTAGACGTTCGCACTCGGCGCCGATCCGACGGCCCGTTGACGACGATGCTGTCAGGGAGGCGTGGTTGGCTACGGGCATGAGCCTGCCCGGCCAGTCCCCCGAGAGCGCGTACCCCGTGCGCGAACTGTCGGCGCGCATCGGCGACACCGTGCACAAGTGGCCCAGGGTCTGGGTGGAAGGCCAGCTCGCCGAGCTCAACACCCGTGGGACCTGGGCCTTCTCCGTGCTCCGCGACGCGGACGCCGACCTGTCCATCCGGCTGGCGGGCCCCGCCGCCGTCTTCGCTCGGGCCGAGGTGACGATCGGCAGTCGCGTTGCCGTCCTCCTGCAGCCCGAGTGGCGCCCCAGCAACGGGACCCTGCAGTTCCGCGTCCATGCCGTGCAGACGGTGGGGGTCGGCGAGCTGCTGCTGCGGATCGAGCGGCTGCGCGCGCTGCTCGCCGCAGAGGGGCTGTTCGCCGTGGAGCGCAAGCGTCCGCTGCCGATGCTCCCGAACCTGGTGGGTCTCATATGCGGACGTGAGAGTGACGCCATGCACGACGTGATCACCAATGCCACCAAGCGCTGGCCACACGTGCGCTTCGAGGTCGCGGAGGTCGCGGTGCAGGGCCCGTCGGCCGTCGAGCAGGTCTCCGCTGCACTGCGCCGCTTCGAGGCGAACCACGAGATCGACGTCATCGTCATCGCGCGCGGAGGCGGCGCCTTCGAGGACCTGCTGCCCTTCAGCGACGAGGGCCTGCTGCGCACCGTGGCCGCCTGCTTCACGCCGGTGGTGAGCGCCATCGGTCACGAGCAGGATCGCCCCCTGCTGGATGACGTGGCCGACGTCCGCGCCTCCACCCCCACGGACGCCGCCCGGCGCATCGTGCCGGACATGGAGGATGAGCTGCGTGCCATCAACCGCCTGCGGGCACGCACCCTGCAGCGCCTCGCTCGCACCGTCGAACGGGAATCGCTGACGCTCAGGGGACTTCGCGACGCGGTCACACGCGCCCACCCCGCGCGGATCATCGAGCTCCGCCTGGCCGAGATCGGCGCCCTGCGCGTCGCCGCCATGGCTGCCGCCGCCTTGCAGATCGAGCGGCGGCAGGCGTCGCTGGGCACCACCCACGCCCGGCTCAGGGCGCTCTCGCCCCAAGGCACGCTGGACCGTGGCTTCGCCGTGGTGCGCGCCGCCGACGGCCGGGTCATCACCGATCCCGCACAACTCACCGCCACCGCGCTCGACATCCGCGTCGCCCGTGGTTCGTTCAAGGCAACGCCCATCCTGGAGGCCCACCATGGCTGAACTCACCGACATCCTGGCCTGGAGCGCGCAGGACCTGGAAGCGCTGCGCTATGAGCAGGCGCGCGAGGCGCTGGAAGTGGTGGTCACGGCGCTCGAGGATGCCGAGGTGCCGCTCGAGGACCTCATGCGGCTGTGGGAGACCGGAGAGCGGCTCGCGTCGGCCTGCGAGTCCCTGCTCACGCGTGCCAAGGAGCGCATGGCCGAATCAAGCCCGACGCCGTAGGGCGGCGCCTACTTCCGCAACTCGATGGTGCGGAACTGCGGCTTCATGGTCTCCGCGAAGAAGTCGTTGCCCTTGTCATCGACCACGACGAAGGCGGGGAAGTCCTCCACCTCGATCTTCCAGACGGCCTCCATGCCCAGGTCCTCGAAGTCGAGCACCTCCACATGACGGATGTTGTCCTTGGCCAGGATGGCTGCGGGTCCGCCGATCGATCCCAGGTAGAAGCCACCGTTGGCCCGGCAGGCATCAGTGACCGCCTGCGACCGGTTGCCCTTCGCCAGCATCACGAAGGAACCGCCGGCCTTCTGGAAGCGATCCACGTAGGCGTCCATGCGTCCGGCCGTGGTGGGCCCGAAGGACCCTGACGCGTAGCCGGCAGGGGTCTTCGCCGGGCCGGCGTAGTACACGCAATGGTCCTTGAGGTACTGCGGCATCGGCTGACCGGCCTCGAGTTGATCGAGGATGCGGGCATGCGCGATGTCGCGCGCCACGATCATGGGACCGCTCAACGACAAGCGCGTCTTGACCGGCAACTTCGACAGGGTGGCACGGATCTCCGCCATCGGCCGGTTGAGGTCGATGCGCACGACCTCGCCCGACAGCTGCGCGCCGTCCTCATCGGGCAGGTACTTGGCAGGTTCGCGCTCCAACTGCTCGAGGAACACGCCTTCCGCGCTGATCCTCGCCACTGCCTGGCGGTCGGCGCTGCAGGACACGGCGATGGCGACCGGGCAGGACGCGCCGTGGCGCGGAAGACGGACGACACGCACGTCGTGGCAGAAGTACTTGCCGCCGAACTGGGCACCGATGCCGAATTCCTGCGTCTGCTTGAGGATCTCCGCCTCCATCTCCAGATCCCGGAAGCCGTGCCCCAGCATGGTGCCGGATGTCGGCAGGGAGTCGAGGTACTTGGCGGATGCGTACTTCGCGGTCTTCAACGCGAACTCGGCCGAGGTGCCGCCGATGACGACCGCCAGGTGGTAGGGCGGGCAGGCGGCGGTGCCGAGCGTGCGCAGCTTCTCGTCCATGAAACGCGCTAGGGAAGCGGGATTCAGCAGCGCCTTGGTCTCCTGGAACAGGTATGACTTGTTCGCCGAGCCGCCGCCCTTGGCCATGAAGAGCAGTTCGTAGGAGTTCTCGTGACCGGGCTTGGTGTCGACGGCGATCTCGATCTGCGCCGGCAGGTTGGACCCGGTGTTGCGCTCGTCCCACATGGTGAGCGGCGCCATCTGCGAGTAGCGCAGGTTCAGCTTCTGGTAGGCGTCGAAGATGCCGCGTGACAGTGCTTCCTCATCGCGCACGTCGGTGAGCACCTGCTGGCCGCGCTTGCCGGACACGATCACCGTGCCGGTGTCCTGGCACATGGGCAGGATGCCGCCAGCCGACACGTTCACGTTCTTCAGCAGGTCGCGCGCCACGAACTTGTCATTCGGGGACGCCTCCGGGTCGTCGAGGATGCGTCGCAGTTGGGCGAGGTGCGCCGGCCGGAGGAAGTGCTGGATGTCGTGCACGGCCTCGTACGCCAACAGGCGCAGGGCCTCCGCTGAGACCTGGAGGAAGGTCCGACCACCGGCCTCGAAGGTGCTCACGCCGTCGGTGGTGATGAGGCGGAAGGGGATGTCCGCGGAAGTCGTGGGCAGGAGATCCGAGTACGCGAATTCGACCATGCGCCAAGGCTACGCGGGCTGCCCTGGGCAACCCCGCCGCGTCGGCGTGGCAATGATCACCCGTACGAGCACCACGTGAACGTGGGCTGAATGCGCCACAAAACCTCACATTCGGCGTGCCGCGTTCACTACGCTGCAAATATGGCCACGAACACCTGGGGTCCGCTCGAGCGCACGGCTGCTTGGGAACGCCTCGCACGCAGTGCCTCGGATCCACTCGACCTGCTCGTCATCGGCGGCGGCGTGGTCGGGGCGGGGTCGGCGCTCGATGCGGCCCTGCGGGGGATCGACGTGGCACTGGTGGAGGAACGCGACGTGGCCGCCGGCACCTCGAGCCGCTCCTCGAGGCTCGCGCACGGGGGCCTGCGCTACCTCGAACAGCTCGAGTTCGCGTTGGTCCACGAGGCGCTCACCGAGCGCGGGCTGCTCCTCGATCGCATCGCCCCCCACCTGGTGCGCCCCCTGCCGTTCGTGCTGCCGCTCATGTCGAAGTGGCAGCGCCCCTATCTCGGCACCGGCGTGCAGCTGTACGACGCCCTCTCCCGCTTCGGCGGCTACGGCGGCACCATGCCCCGGCCGCATGCGCTGAAGCCGGATCACGCCCGCAAGCTGGCGCCCGGGCTGCGCGTCGACGAATGGCCGGGCGGCGCCGTCACCTTCTTCGATGCGCAAATCGACGACGCCCGCCACACGCTCGCCTGCGTGCGCAGCGCGGTGGCGGCCGGGGCCTCGGTCGCCAGTCGGGTGAAGGTCATCGACATCCTGGAGGACGGCGAGCGGGCGGTCGGTGCCACGGTGCGCGACACCGAGACGGGGGCGGAGCTCGATGTGCGGGCCCGCTGCGTGCTCAGCGCCGCCGGCCCCTGGACCAACGAGATCCTGGCCATGGCGGGCCACGACGCCAAGACCCATGTCCGGCGCAGCCGAGGGGTGCACCTCGTGGTGCGCGGCGATGCCATCCCCCAGGGCTATGCCCTCATCGCGCGCACGCCGTCGAGCGTCCTGTTCCTGCTGCCCTGGGAGCACGTCTGGCTCGTGGGCACGACGGACGACGACTGGGACGGCGACCTCGCCGAGCCCGGTGTCACCGCGTCCGACGTGGACTACCTGCTCGGCCAGGCCAACCGCTGGCTGCGCACCCCGCTCGTCATCGATGACGTCGTCGGGGCATATGCGGGGCTGCGACCGCTGGTGGCCGATGGCAGCGAGTCCACGACCAAGGTGTCGCGGGAGCACGCCATCGCCACGCCCCTGCCCGGCCTCGTCGTCATCTCCGGCGGCAAGTACACGACCTACCGTTCCATGGCGGAACAGGCCGTCGACGCCGTTGCCGCCCAACTGGGCGAGGTGGGCAGGCCCATCACCTCCAAATGCCGCACGGATGTGACGCCGTTGGTGGGCGCATACGGTTGGCACCTGGCCTGGGAGCGGCGGCGCGAGACGGCCACGCGCCTGGGGCTCTCCGCCCACGAGGTCGAGCACCTGCTTCGCCGACACGGTGATCGCATCGACCGCATCGTCGAGCTCATCGAGGACGACTCCAGTCTGCGGGAGCGCGTGCATCCGGACCTGCCCTACCTGAAGGCGGAGATCGTCATCGCGGTCCAGGATGAGGGTGCACGCACGCTGGACGATGTGCTGGTGCGGCGCACGCGCATCGCCCTGGAGACCCGCGATCCGTCACCGGCCGTGGCGTACACAGCCAAGACGCTGGCCCGCGCGCTTGACTGGGGACATCGCCGCCGGGAGGCCGAGGTGCGCGCCTTCGAGCAGTCCCCACGCGCCCGCGTCCCCGTCGCCTAGCTCGGCGCAGTTCGGCATTGGCCGCCCGGTGCGCCACAATCGCGCGGTGACGAACGCCGACCGCACGCCCGCCCAAGTGGGTCCCCAGCGGCGCGCACGGCGGCGCGGCACCCTGACCGACATGCTGCGCTCACTCAGCCTGGTCGCGGTCATGCTGCTGGGGGTCCTTGGCTACGCCCGCCTCGGCACACCCGCACACCCGGCACCGAGCACGGACGCCGCCGCCGTGGTGGAGGCGGCGCGCACGGTGGCGCCCTTCCCGATCCTCGCGGCCTCCGTGCTGCCCAAGGGCTGGTATCCGAACGCCGCCTCCTTCGACCCTGTGCCCGGCGCTGCCGGACGCTGGCGCTTCCACGTCGGGTACACGGATGGTTCGCAGCAATACGCGGGCATCACCGCGTCGAACGCAGCGGACGCCGCCCAACTGCTGCCGGGCGCAGCGGACGTCGCGGTCAACCGCCAGGTCCCGCTGGCGGGGCTCACGTTCGCCGAGTACCGGATCAGCGGCGGCACCCCGGTGGAGGCCTGGGTGGCGCGTGGCACCGGCCATGACGGGGCTGCGTACGTCATCCGCATCGAACGTGCTGGCGCGAAAGGGGCCACAACGGCGCACGCCTTCCTCGCATCATTGAAGTCGACGGGCGCGCCCGCGGTCGGCTGAGGCGCTCAGAGCTTGGTGACGGGCGCGTAGCGCAGCAGCAGGCGCTTCTCGCCCACGCCGGTACCGAAATCGATGGTGGCCTGGGCCTTGTCACCTGCACCATCCAGCGACTTCACGCGACCAAGCCCGAACTTGTCGTGCGTCACGAGATCACCGACGGCCAGGTCGAGGTCCGGTTGCGTGCCGCGCGCCCGTGGCATGGGCGTGAAGGCCGAGGTCGTGACGGGGCGCTCGCGCGACAACCGATAGGAAGCGGGATCGCCGCGCAGCCAGGTGACGAGCTCCGCTGGGATCTCATCGATGAAGCGGGAACGCGGACGATCGCTGATGGTGCGTCCGCGCAGCATGCGCTGCTCGGCGAGCGTGAGGTACAGGCGCTGCTGTGCGCGCGTGATGCCCACATAGGCGAGGCGCCGCTCCTCCTCCATCTCCTTCACGTTGCCGAAGGACATCTCGTGCGGGAAGTTGCGGTCCTCCATGCCGGTGATGAAGACGATGGGGAACTCGAGGCCCTTGGCGGTGTGCATCGTCATCAGCGTCACCAGGCCCTGTCCCGCGTCGGGCAGGTCATCGGCGTCGGCGACGAGTGCCACATGTTCGAGGAAGTCGGCGAGGCTCACCGCATCCTCTGCGCCGATCTCGAACTCGCGCGTGACGGACTCGAACTCATCGAGGTTCTCCACCCGCGCCAGGGCCTGGGCGTCGTGCGACTTGTCGTACTGCGCACGCAATCCGGATTGCTCGATGACATCGGCGACGATGGTCGAAGGCGGCTCGTCCGCGCCCACCATGATGCGCAGGAAGTCGAGCATCGACACGAACTTCTGCACGGCGGCAACGGAACGCGTGGCGAGATCCGGGATCTCCCCCGCCCTGCGCATGGCGGCCTCGAAGCTGATCCCCTGCTCGCGTGCGAACAGCTCAATCTCGGTCTCGGCCTTCTCACCGATGCCCCGCTTCGGCTCGTTGAGGATGCGCCGCATGGAGACCTCGTCGTTGGGATTGACGAGCACGCGCAGATAGGCCAGCAGGTCCCTGATCTCCTTGCGCTCGTAGAAGCGCGTGCCTCCGACCACGCGGTATGGGATCCCCTGGCGGACGAAGGATTCCTCGATGGGACGGGAGGCGGCGTTCGTGCGGTAGAAGATGGCCATGTCCGAGTGCGAGGCGCCATCGTGGCGGTTGAGTCGCTTGATCTCGCCGGCGAGGAACGACGCCTCGTCATGCTCGTCGTCCGCTTGGTAGATCTTGATCGGCTCGCCCGCGCCGGCATCGGTCCACAACCGCTTCTCACGGCGTCCAGTGTTGACGGAGATGACGGAGTTGGCGGCGGTGAGGATGGTCTGCGTGGAGCGGTAGTTCTGCTCGAGGAGGATGGTGCGCGCGTGCGGGTAGTCGCGCTCGAACTCCTCGATGTTACGGATGGTGGCGCCGCGGAAGGCGTAGATCGACTGGTCGGCATCGCCCACGACGCACAGCTCGGCCTGCGGCAGCTCGTCGCCGACGGAGCCCACGAACTCATGCACCAACGCGTACTGCGCGTGGTTGGTGTCCTGGTACTCATCGACGAGCACATGGCGGAAGCGCCGGCGGTACTGCTCGCGCACCTCCTTGAACGTGCGGAGCAGTAGCACGGTGTTCATGATGAGGTCGTCGAAGTCCATGGCGTTGGCAGCCCGCAATCGGACCTGGTACTCCGCGTAGATCTCCGCGACCTGTCGCTCGAAGGGCGTCGTCGCGCGCATTGCGTACTCGTGCACGTCGAGCAGGTCGTTCTTGGCGTTCGAGATGGCATTCACGATGGTGCGTGGCGTCAGGCGCTCGCTGTCGATGGAGAGTGCCGACATCACCATCTTCACCAGGCTGAGGGCGTCACCCTGGTCGTAGATGGAGAACGTGGACGTGTAGCCGAGGCGATCGGCGTCCTTGCGCAGGAAGCGCACGCAGGCCGAGTGGAAGGTGGACACCAGCATGGCCTTGGCCCGCGGCCCGACGAGTTCCTCCACACGGTGACGCATCTCGCCGGCCGCCTTGTTGGTGAAGGTGATGGCGAGGACCTCGGTGGGCAGCACGTGGCGCTCCGACAGGAGGTAGGCCACTCGCCGCGTGAGCACGCGCGTCTTGCCGGAGCCCGCGCCGGCCACGATGAGCAGCGCCGGCCCGGCATGCGTGACCGCCTGCCGCTGCTGCGGGTTGAGGTCCGCCAACAGGTGGTCGGAGCCGGTGGAGTCGGCGCCCGCAGCGATCGGCTCCCCCCATCCCTCGAGTTCGGAGTCATCGAAGAGGGAGGCCATGCCGGGAGTTTAGTTCCAGCCCATCGGTCGATCGCCGCGACCGGGACGGGGGCCCGGCAACGGGCGCAGCTGCGCCGTCATAGCATCTGCGCATGCTTGAAGATGCTGCAGTGGAACGCGTTCTGGTCGTCACCGCCCATCCCGATGATGTCGACTTCGGGGCGGGCGGCACCATCGCGTCCTGGACCGCGCAGGGCATCGAGGTGCACTACTGCATCCTCACCAACGGAGACCAGGGTGGCTTCGATGACACGCCCCGTGACGAGATGGGGCCGCTGCGGCAACGCGAGCAGCGCGCAGCCGCGGACGTGCTCGGCGTCACCAGCGTGGAGTTCCTCGGCCATCCGGACGGCCATCTCGTCCCGACCGTGAAGTTGCGGGGAGAGGTGGTGCGGGCGATCCGCCGGGTGAAGCCGCAGCGCATGGTGATCTCCTCCCCGGATCGCAACTGGAGCATGGTCGGCGCCTCGCACCCGGACCACATGGCGGCCGGCGAGATCGCCATGCAGGCCGTCTACCCCGACGCCCGCAACCAGTTCGCCTTCCCCGCGCTGCTCGAGCAGGGCTACGAGCCCTGGGCGGTCGATGAGGTGTGGGTGATGTGGCACCCGCAGGCGAACCACTTCGTGGATGTCACCGAGCAGTTCCCCCGCAAGCTGCAGGCGCTCCGTGCGCACGTGTCCCAGACCTCCCATCAGGACGGGCTCGAGGACCACCTGCGCAACCGACTCACCGCCACCGCAGCGAAGGCCGGGTTCCCCGAGGGTCGCCTGGCAGAGGCCTTCATGGTGGTGAGCACGACCTGAAAAGCGGCGAACGGTCGGGCAGTTCGACCCATCGGCGTGCGTAATGCACCGTTCGATGAAGGTTCATCGGATCGTTGTGCTCTGCCCCTGTTGTGGACACTTGGCATTTCCTACCTTTGCCTCACGTTTCCACGAAGGGAAAAGTCTGTGCGAAATGCATCACTGCGCCGAGGCGCCGCAGTCGTCGCGGGTCTGACACTCGTCATGGGTGTCGTCTCTGCGACGACGGCCACTGCCGCCACCAAGCCAAAGCCCAAGCCCAAGCCGGCGGCAGCCGCTGCCGCCAACAAGGCCCTGGCCGCGCTCATCAAGGCCGCCAAGAAGGAGGGCCAGCTCAACGTCATCGCGCTCCCGCATGACTGGGCGAACTACGGCGAGATCATCACCACCTTCGCCAAGAAGTACGGCATCAAGGTCAACGAGCAGAACCCCGACGGTTCTTCCGC
>JAJXSV010000484.1 GCA_021784375.1 Actinomycetes bacterium
GGTGATCCGGGATGACGAATTCGAAGCTGGGGTTCTCGGCTGAAAGATCCAGTTCCGCCATGGCGCTGGCCAGCATGGGCACATCCTCGAGGTGCGCACCGAGTTCGCGCACGTCGGCCCGGAACATGGTGGCGGCTGCGGGGTTCATGTCCGAGATCATCCGCTTCGGATCCAGCACCACCACCGCATCGGCCATGCGATCGACCAGCAGGGAGCGTGCGATGGGTACGACGCTGAGGCCACGGTAGCGCCACATGGCGATGGCGAAGGCGAGGGCGGTGATGCTGAGGGCCATGGGCGTGAGATCCCAGGACGTGAGGTTGAAGACCAGCCCCAGGCTGCCGGCCCAGGGCACGAGCACGCCGATGAGAAGGGCAATGGACTGGCGTCGGTACAGCCGGTGACGATTCCGACGCAGATAGCCGATGACCATTGCCGTGATGCCGCAGAGCAGGACGTAGTCGTAGACGATGTTGAACCAGAACAGCGGCCCCGCATGCGAGCGCAACAACCTGTCAGCACCGAGGTAGCCGTGGAAAAGCCAGCCCAGCTGCGAATCGAGGGCTGCGGTCAGGGCGATGCCGGCGGCGACCGACGTCAACACCACCTGCACGGCCCGCGATTCCAGAACCGTGAAATGCCCCAGACGGGCCAGGAAGACAAAGGCGGCAGGAGTAGCCATGGCCACGCCGATGTACATGATGGTCAAGCCGATACGCGTGGAACTCGTGGACTCGTCGAGGGCGTAGGCGAGATCCCACAGGGCGACGGCCAGGAAGAAGGCAGCGAGCGCTTCCGACGCCGGTGCCACGCTGCGCCGACTCCAAGCCACGACCGCGAGCACCGCCGAGGTCAGTCCCGATGCGGCGCAGGCGCCTAGATATAGACCCTCCCCCACGAAATTTGATGCTAACCATCCGGCCACCATTGCAGAAGAGGCGAACTGCAGGACGCCGGTGGGCAATCAGGGCTTGGCGTACCGTGTGCCTGTCCGGCGTCAGGGAGACACATGAGCAAAGTCTGGAGCCAGGAAGGCCTCTTCGAGGCTGCCCTCGCACACCTGTACAACTCTGTCGTCATCACGGATGCCGATTTCGCTGATGGTGGGCCGCACATTGTCGAGTGCAATCCGGCCTTCTGCGCTATGACCGGTTATGCACGGGAAGAACTCATCGGGGTCTCGCCCCGGATTCTCCAGGGCCCGGAAACCGATCCTGCGGTGATTGAGCGCCTCAGCGCCAGCCTGCGCGAGGGCACCTACTTCGAGGGCGAGACGATCAATTACCGCAAGGACGGCCAGCCCTATTCCGTGCAATGGAACATCTCACCGGTGCGGGCGGGCGGACAGGAGATCACACATTTCGTTTCCGTGCAGCAGGACGTGAGTGCCCGGCTGCAAGCCGAGCAGGAACGCGACCTGCTGGCACAGGCGGTGCATCTGGCTCGCGATCCCATCATGGTCACCGACGAACAGTTTCGTATCAGTTTCGTCAATCGCGCTTTCGAGCAGGCCCTCGGCTACAGCAGCGAGGAAGTCCTGGGAGGCACCGCCCGCTTGCTGTATGAGGAGGTGGCGGGTGCCAGCACCTACGACGAGATCGTCGCTGCCATGGGTGTGGGCAAGGAGAGCCCGGACCGCGTGACCCTGCGCGCCAAGGACGGATCGCACATGCACGCCATGCGCAGTGTGATTGCCGTGCACAGTGCGGTACGAGCCATCACGAGATACGTCGTCACCTTCACGGACGTAACCGAGCTCGTGGCGCAGCAGCAGCAACTTCGGCAATTGGCCTCCACCGATGCCCTGACCGGGCTCTTCAATCGCCGTGCGGGGGAGTCGGAATTGCGCCGGCAGATCCGAGCGGCGGTGCATAGCCAGACCCAGTTGTCCGTGCTGCTGCTGGACATCGACCACTTCAAGCGCATCAATGACGAGTTCGGTCACGCCGCGGGTGACGATGTGCTCCAGCGTGCGTCACAGGCGCTGCGGGCATCCTTGCGCGGTCAGGATTCACCCGTGCGCTGGGGCGGGGAGGAATTCCTGGTGGTGCTGCCCGCCGCCACAGCCCAAGCGGCTGCTCGTCTGGCCGAGCGCATTCGAGGCGCAGTGGCGGGCAACGTGACAGTGGACGGTCGTGCGGTCACGGTCTCGGTGGGCGTGGCGCAGGCACGGCGCTCCGATACGGTCGCGTCGTTGGTGGAGCGGGCAGACCAGGCCATGTATCGCGCCAAGGCGGCGGGCCGGGACCAGGTGGCGATTGCCGAGTAGCGCGCCCGGAGGGACTCGAACCCCCAACCGACCGGGTAGAAACCGGTTGCTCTATCCATTGAGCTACGGGCGCCAACGGCGAGAAGTGTAGGTCGGGCCGGAGGCTAGGCCGTGTGTCTGTCAGCGCCGCGCTGCAGCGATGCGATACCGAGGAAGAGCACGGGGATCATGGCGATGGCGCAGAGGGCGGGGTAGCTGAGCTGGGCGATGATGACACCCGCCAGTGCGCCACC
>JAJXSV010000059.1 GCA_021784375.1 Actinomycetes bacterium
GCGCAGATTCCGTGGCGACGGCACCGCGCATGGTGTCGACGCTCACCGCGATGCCGTAGGAGGTGAGGCTCTCCACCACGGGGATGACGCGCGCCAACTCCTCGTCGACACTCACCCGCGGGGCACCGGGCCGAGTGGACTCGCCGCCCACGTCGATGATGTCTGCTCCGGCCGCCGCGAGGGCGCGCCCCTGGGCCACGGCTGCGGCGGGAGCAAGGTAGAGACCACCATCGGAGAAGGAATCAGGCGTCACATTGACGACGCCCATGACCAGCGTGCGATCCAGGGACGCCAGTTCGATCGGCAAGCCCGCGGGATGGCGCATCAGGCACGACCGGTGATGAGGGCCATCGCTTCTGCTCGCGTTGCCGCGTTGCGCAACTGGCCACGCACGGCCGAGGTGATGGTGCGTGCGCCCGGCTTGTGCACCCCCCGCATGGACATGCACAGGTGCTCGCATTCGACGATCACGATCGCGCCTTGCGGCTGCAGGGCCTCCGTGATGGCGTCCGCGACCTGCGAGGTGAGCCGTTCCTGCACCTGCAGGCGGCGTGCGTACATGTCGACCAGGCGTGCGATCTTCGAGAGGCCCGTGACGCGCCCGCCCGCGCCGGGGATGTACCCGACATGCGCCAGGCCGTGGAAGGGGATCATGTGGTGCTCGCACAGCGAGTACACCTCGATGTCCTTCACCACCACCATCTCGTCATGATCGAGGTCGAAGGTGGTGGCAAGGATGTCGAGGTGGTTCTGGCGCATGCCCGCTGTGTATTCCGCGTAGGCGCGGGCAACCCGGGTGGGCGTGTTCACCAGTCCGTCGCGATCCGGGTCCTCGCCGATCGCGATGAGCAGTTCGCGCACCGCGGCCTCGGCGCGCGGCAGGTCCACTGCAGGGATGGCATCGCGGGGCAAGATGGCGATGGGATCGATCGTCATGACTGCGGCTCCTCCGGCGTGGCCATGGGTGCGGGTGCGGAGTCCGGCAGTCGGAACTCCACGGGCTCCCGATCGGAGGGTTGTCGACGCGCCGAGCCGGTCCAGGGCCCGCGCGGCTCGCGCTTGCGCAGTCCCTGGAAGATCTCGGCGATCTCCTCCTTCTGGAGGGTCTCCTTCTCGAGCAGTCGGACCACGAGCGCGTCGAGCACATCGCGGTTCTCGTCCAGGGCCTCGAAGGCCTCGTGGTGGGCGGTGTCGATGAACGAGCGCACCTCGTCGTCGATCACGGCGGAAACCGCCTCGCTGTACTCACGCGTGTGCCCGAGGTCGCGACCGAGGAAGACGTCACCGTTGCTCTGACCGTAGAACACGGCACCCAGGCGCTCCGTCATGCCGTATTGCATGACCATGGCCCGCGCGGTCGCGGTGGCCTTCTCGATGTCGTTGTGCGCGCCGGTCGTGGGATCGTGGAACACGAGTTCCTCGGCGGCTCGTCCACCGAGCATGTATGCCAGCTGGCCCAGGAGCTCGCTGCGCGTGACCGAGTACTTGTCCTGATCGGGCAGCACCATGGTGTAGCCGAGGGCACGACCGCGGGGCAGGATCGTGATCTTGTGCACCGGATCGGCGTTCGGCATGGCCGCCGCCACCAGCGCATGGCCACCCTCGTGGTACGCGGTAACCAGCTTCTCGTGCTCGCTCATCACGCGGCTGCGCTGCTGCGGCCCACCGATCACGCGATCTATGGCCTCGTCGAGGGTTTCGTTGTCGATGAACTGCTTGCCCCCTCGCGCCGTGAGCAAGGCGGCCTCATTGAGCACGTTGGCCAGGTCCGCGCCGGTGAAACCCGGGCTGCGCTTGGCCACGGACTCCAGGTCGACGCCCTTGGCGAGCGGCTTGCCCTTGGCATGGACGGTGAGGATCTTGTAGCGGCCCTTGAGATCGGGCGCCGTGACCTGCACCTGGCGATCGAAGCGGCCAGGGCGCAGGAGTGCGGGATCGAGGATGTCCGGGCGGTTGGTGGCGGCGATGAGGATCACGCCACCGGTCACGTCGAAGCCGTCCATCTCCACCAGCATCTGGTTGAGCGTCTGCTCACGCTCGTCATGCCCGCCGCCGAGGCCGGCACCGCGATGGCGACCGACGGCGTCGATCTCGTCGATGAAGATGATGGCGGGCGCGTTCTGCTTGGCCTGGTCGAACAGGTCGCGGACACGCGAGGCACCGACGCCGACGAACATCTCGACGAAGTCGGACCCGGAGATGGAGAAGAAGGGCACGCCGGCCTCACCGGCCACCGCGCGTGCGAGCAGCGTCTTGCCCGTTCCGGGCGGGCCGTAGAGGAGCACGCCCTTGGGGATCTTGGCGCCGACGGCTTGGAACTTCGCCGGCTCCTGCAGGAACTCCTTGATCTCCTGCAGTTCCTCGACCGCCTCGTCGACACCGGCGACGTCGTCGAATGTCGTCTTCGGCATGTCCTTGTTCACGTTCTTGGTGCGCGCCTTGCCGAATTGCATGGCCCGGCCGCCGCCCTGCATCTGGTTCATGAAGTAGAACAGCAGACCCATCATGAGCAGGAAGGGAAGGATGCTGCCGAGCAGCGTGATGAAGTAGTTGCCCTGCGGTACCTGGACGTCGTAGCCGTCCTTGATGGCGCCGTTCTCCGACTGCTTCTGCAGGAGGTTGGTGAGGGCCACGCCCTGGGCGACTGCGAAGTCGGTGCGCAGACGGGTGCCGTCCGACATGGTGAGCGTGAGGCTCTGGTCGGGATCGACGATGACCGCCGATTGCACCTTGCCCGAGTTGATGGCGGCGAAGGCCTGGCTCGTGGTGACGGTCTTGGGGCCGCTCATGCCCGCGATGATGTTCGTAGCGAACAGCACGGTGAGCGCCGCCAAGGTGATCCAGAAGAGCGGGCCGCGAAAGAGTTTCCTGAGGTTCATCGCCGACAAGGCTACCTGTACGACGGAGCGAGGCGCTGCGCACTTGTTCGCAGGCGTCGAAGCACGTGGGGAAGGCACGGAGCCCAGCGACGACACCTGTCAGGCGAACGAGAGCGCTGCCGAACTCCTTCGGGCGCCGCCAGCAGGGCACCGACGGGCGAGGGGGCCGCCGCCATGCGCCGCGCTCGCCGTCTCGACGACGACCTAGGAGTACACGTGCGGGGACAGGACGGCGATCTCACGGAGATTGCGGTACCGCTCGGCATAGTCGAGGCCGTAGCCGACGACGAACTCGTTCGGGATGTCGAAGCCGACGTACTTGGGGTCGACCCGCACCTTGGCGGCTTCCGGCTTGCGCAGCAGCGTGAGCACCTCGACGCTGGCGGCACCACGGCTGCGCAGGTTGCCGATGAGCCACGACAGGGTGAGGCCGCTGTCGAGGATGTCCTCGACGATGAGCACATGGCGGCCGGTGATGTCGGCGTCCAGGTCCTTGAGGATGCGCACGACACCGCTGCTCTTGGTGCCGGAGCCGTACGAGGAGACCGCCATCCACTCGATGTCGATGTGGCGATCCAGCGCGCGGCTGAAGTCCGACAGCAGGATGGTCGCGCCCTTGAGCACACCCACGAGCAGGAGGTCACTCCCGAGGTAGTCGCGCTCGACGTCCTGGGCCAACTCCGCGATCCTGGCGAGGAGTTGGGTCTCCGTGAAGAGGACCTTGCTGAAGTCGCTCGGCATGTTGTTCGCGTCCATGGCCTGCCTTCGTTCGGGGGTGGGCCAATTCTGCCTCACGGCGGGTGCGGCCCGACACGCCGACCGATCGGCCCCCAGCCGACGAGGGCCGACCCGGTCAGGCGCCCTTCACGGACTCCAGCATGAGCGTTGAGAACTCCGCGACACGCGTGCCCTCGGGGGCGGCGACATCCGCGGCGACGACCGCGTCGGAGAGCATGACGTTGCAGAAGGGGCAGGCCACGGCGATGGTCTGCGCCCCGGTGGCCAGCGCCTGCTTGGCACGTTCCTCGTTGATCTTGTTGCCGATCTTCTCCTCCATCCACATGCGTGAGCCGCCGGCTCCGCAGCAGAAGGAGTTGGTGCCACTGCGCTCCATCTCGATGAACCTGCTGCCCGGGATGGCCTCGAGCACGGCGCGCGGCGGGATGAACACCTGGTTGTGTCGACCGAGGTAGCAGGGGTCGTGGTACGTGATGGTGGTGTCGAGGGGCGCCAGGGGCTTGATGGCACCGGCGCCGACGAGCGCCGCCAGCACCTTGGAGTGGTGGACGACCTCGTAGTTGCCACCGAGCTGTGGGTACTCACGACCAATGGTGTTCATGCAGTGTGGACAGGTGGTGATGATCTTCTTGGCGCCGATGCTGTTCAACGTCTCGATGTTCTGCTGCGCCTGCATGACGTACAGGAACTCGTTGCCCGCGCGACGGGCCGCGTCGCCGGTGCAGGTCTCGCCGTCACCCAGCACCATGAAGTTCACGCCCGCCAGGTGGAGGAGTTCCGCGACGGCCTTGGTGGTCTTCTTGGCCTTGTCCTCGAAGGCACCCGCGCAACCGACCCAGAACAGCCACTCGACATCGTCGGGAATGGTGTCCTCGCCTGCTGCGCCGAATACGCGCACGGGGAAGTCGACCTCGGAGATCCAGGCATTGCGACCGGAGGCGTTCATGCCCCACGGATTGCCCTTGACCTCGATGTTCTTGAACATGCCGTTCAACTCCGTGGGGAACGCCGTGTCCACCATCACCTGCTGCCGACGCATGTCGACGATGTGATCGATGTGCTCGATGTCGACCGGGCACTGCTGAACACAGGCACCGCACATGGTGCAGGACCACAGGGCGTCAGGATCGATGACGTCCCCGACGAGCGACTTCCTGGATTCCGCCAGCACGTCCGCGCCCAGGGAGGCGCGCTCGTCCTCTGCAGCCATGAGGTAGGGGGCCTTGGCCCAGGCGTGATCGCGCAGCGACCGCACGACCAGCTTGGGACTGAGCGGCTTGCCCGTGTTCCAAGCCGGGCACTGTGACTGACAGCGTCCGCACTCGGTGCAGGTGGTGACGTCGAGGATGTCCTTCCAGGTCATCTCCTCGATGGCACCAACGCCGAAGATCGCGTCATCGGCCGGATCCTCGAAGTCGACGAGCACACCGTTGGTGCGCATGGGCTGCAGGGGGCCGAGTGCCGGTCGGCCGTCGGCGTTGCGCTTGTACCAGATGTTGAAGAAGGCCAGGAAGCGGTGCCACGCCACACCCATGGTGGGCTGCCAGGCGATGACGAAGAACCAGGCGAGAGAGGCCGCGATCTTGATCATGGCGACCGCCGCGATGAGCCACTCCAGGGTGGTGTGCGACAGGCCGCTGAAGGCGACGACCAGCGGATATGAGAAAGCGTGATCGAGCGTCCAGCCGCTGTCGCCGAGGTACGCACCTTCAAGGCCGCGCAGCGTGAGCACGCAGACGCCGATGGTGAAGATCGTCCACTCCACGTAGTACGCCTGCCACAGCGTCGAGCCGAAGAAGCGCGACCCGCGACCGAGGCGGCGCGGCTTGCCCAGTTGGCGGACGACCATGAGGAAGACGATGCCGAGGAAGGTGGCGGTCCCGATGAACTCGGAGAAGAGGTTGTAGGGCGTCCAGTCTCCGATGACCGGCAACGTCCACTCCGGGGAGCGCAACTGTCCGAACGCGGTGATGAGCGTGCCGAGCAGCGCCCCGAAGCCCACGAAGACGAACCAGTGCGCGATGCCGATGGGCGTCCATTGCAGCATGCGCGTGTGGCCCAGGGACTCCTTGAGCATGGTGAGCCAACGCTTGCCCCGGCTGTCGGTGCGGGTCTCGTCCCGCTGGCCGATGTGCGCGACGTTGAAGATGCGCTCCGCCGTCACCCCGAAGCGGTAGAGCGCAACGACCAACGCGGCCATCGCCACCGCGAACAACACCTGATGCATGGATGCCTCCAATGAGCCTCGGCCCATTCTCTACGATCGGGTCATGGGCCACGACCCCGCATACCTTGTACGACAGGCTGTTTCTTCCATGGCTCGTCGCCACGGGATAGATGATCTGGTCCTGCTTGCCGTGAGCGGTGGCGCTGACTCGCTGGCCATGGCCGTCGCGGTATCCGAGTGCCACGATGTGGAACCGCGTTTCGGGGCCGTCGTCATCGATCACCAGCTGCAGGAGGGCTCAGCCGAGACCGCTGCCCGCGCTGCCCAGCAGTGCCGCGAACTCGGCCTCGACCCTGTCATCGAGCGCCATGTGCACGTCGTGACCGGACCCGGCCAGGGTGGCATGGAGCAGGCGGCCCGACTGGCGCGGCGCAGTGCCCTGCTGGACGCCGCGGACGCGCACGAGGCGAGCGCCATCTGGCTCGCCCACACACTGCACGACCAGGCCGAGACGGTGCTGCTCGGCCTGCTCCGCGGTTCCGGCCCACGCTCGCTCGCCGGCATGCGGCAATGCGACGGGATCTGGGAGCGCCCACTGCTGCACCTGCAGCGCGAGGTCGTCCGCGCAGCGCTGGCGGAGCGCGGCCTGCGCGCCTTCGAGGACCCGCACAACGAGGACCGCGCATTCTCGCGGGTCCGCATCCGTCACGACGTGCTGCCAGTGCTCGAGGCGGAGCTCGGTGGGCATATCGCGGAACAGCTCGCGCGCAGCGCGGACCTCTTCCGGGACGACACGGACGCCCTCGACGACATGGCTGAGCAGTGGTGGGACCTCTACGCCGCACTCGAGGTGGAGCGACTGCACGCGCTGCCGCGTGCCCTGCGGACCCGGGTGATCCGACTGGCGCTGCTGGAGAGCGGCTGCCTGAGTCCCGAGAAGGACCACATCGACGCCGTCGACCACCTCGTCATGGAGCCGCGGGCGCGGGGGCCGGTGCGGCTGCCCGGCATGCTGCAGGCCGTGCGCGACCGCGCCGCCGGCATCCTGCAGATCATCCCCCTCTGAGCCATCTGAGCCATCTGAGCCATCGGACCACTTCCCCCGGTCTTCTGTGCTTCCACCCCTAGTTCCCGCCGGATTCTGCGCAGAATCCGGCGGGAACCGCGGCTGGGAGAGCAGAAATGGAGGGGAACTTGTTGAAGGGCTGGCTCACAGCGCGCTGAGCAATTGCACGTCCTCGTCAGTGAGCTTGACGGGCGTCACCAGTTCCGCCACCTGCTGCGGGGTGCGCGCACTCGCCAGCGGCGCGGACACACCGGGCTGTCGTCGCAACCACTCCAGGGCCACCGCGCTGTGCGGGACACCGTGGCGGGCCGCGATGCCACCCAGCACGGACACCATGGTCCAACCCCGCTCGCTGTCGTAGTCCGCGAGCACTCCGCGCGCGCGAGCGCTCTCGACGCTGACGCCCTGCTGGTACTTGCCGCTCAGGAAGCCGCGGGCCAGGCCGAAGAACGGGAAGCAGACGATGCCCTCATCGACGCAGACCTGCTGCAACTCGCCCTCGAACCCGCGGTCCATGAGGTTGTACTGCGTCTGCAGCCCGATGTACGCAGGCACGCCCAGTTCGCGCGAGACGCGCAGGGCCTCGGCCAGGCGTGGTGCCGTGTACTGGGAGGCGGCGATGTAGCGCACCTTGCCCGCCGCGATGACCTCGGCGAACGCCTGCAGCGTGTCCTCGAGCGGGACGGTCTGGTCGTCCTCGTGGGCGAAGTAGATGTCGACGTGGTCCGTCTGCAGCCGGCGCAACGAGTCCTCGAGTGCGGCGTTGATGTTGGCCCGGCTCAGGCCGCGGCGCGTCGAGAGCTTCGCCACCTTGGTGGCGATGATGAACTGATCGCGATTGCCGCGACGTTGCATCCACTCGCCGATGATGGTCTCGCTCTCACCACCGTGATTGCCCGGTGCCCATTCGCTGTAGACGTCTGCTGTGTCGATGAGGTTGCCGCCGGCGGCGGCGTACGCATCGAGGACGGCGAAGGACTGGTCTGCGTCAGCCGTCCAGCCGAAGCTGTTGCCTCCGAGGTAGAGGGGGTGGACGTCGAGGTCGGTGTGCGGGATGTGCAGCATCCCGCCAAGGTATCAATCGACTTGTGTGACGTGGAAGTTGAGGTAGCTCTTCGAGGGCGTGGGTCCGCGCTGACCCTGGTAGCGGGAGCCGTAGATGCTGGATCCGTAGGGGTGCTCGGCGGGCGAGGTCAGGCGCATGAAGCAGAGTTGGCCGATCTTCATGCCGGGCCAGAGCATCACCGGGAGCGTGGCCACGTTGGAGAGCTCGAGCGTGACATGCCCGGAGAACCCGGGATCCACGAAGCCCGCAGTGGCGTGCGTGAGCAGGCCGAGGCGACCCAGTGATGACTTGCCCTCGACGCGCGCCGCCAGGTCGTCCGGCAGCGACACCACTTCGTAGGTGGAGCCGAGCACGAATTCCCCGGGGTGCAGTACGAAGGCCTCGTCGGAGCGCACCTCCACTGCGCGCGTGAGCTCGGACTGCTCCTCACGCGGGTCGATGAAGGGGTACCGGTGGTTCTCGAAGACGCGGAAGAAGCGATCCAGGCGAACGTCGATGCTCGACGGCTGGATCATGAAGTCATCGAAGGGTTCGAGGCGCACCCGACCCTGCTGGATTTCGGCCCTGAGGTCGCGGTCTGAGAGCAGCACGCGGTCAGCGTAACCGTCGTCCCCTGCCGCCGGCAGCGCCACTCCCCTAGGGCCGACGCACGACCTTGTGCTGCGCCGCCTGGGCCAGTGGGCGCACCACCAGCAGGTCGATGTTCACGTGCGAGGGGCGAGTGGCACACCAGGTGATGGTGTCTGCGATGTCGTCGGCCGTCAGCGGTTCGGCGACGCCCTGGTACACGGAGGCCGCCTTGGCCGCGTCACCGTCATTGCGGTTCAACGCGAACTCCTCGGTGCGCACCATGCCAGGTGCGATCTCGGTCACGCGGATCGGCTCACCGGCGAGCTCCAGGCGCAGGGTCCCGGCGAGTGCATGCTCCGCATGCTTGGCGGCGGTGTACGAACCGCCGGTCTCGTACACGATCTGGCCGGCCGTGGAGCCGGTGATGACGATGTGACCGTCGCCGCTGCGCAGCAGGGCGGGGTGCAACGCCCGCACCGTGCGCACGGTGCCGATGACGTTGACCTCGTAGCTCTGCTGCCACCGCTGCAGGTTGGCGGCCACCACGGTGTTCGCGTCGAAGGCGCCACCCGCGTTGGCGACGAGGAGGTGCAGTGGCCCCTCGCCCAGGAAGGCCGCGAGGTTCTCCACACTCTCGTCGGAGGTCACATCCAGCGCGAAGGGTGTGATCCGCGCATGCGTGGCCGCCAACTCGTGGAGCCGGTCCAGCCTGCGTGCGCAGGCGAGGACGTCGAATCCCGCATCCGCCAACTGCCGTGCCGTCGCGGCGCCGATGCCGCTGCTCGCTCCCGTGACCACCGCTCGCTTCATGCCACCCATCCTAGGAAGGGCCGCCATCACGAGTTGAGGATGGCGGCGATGCCCGCCTGGAGTGCCTTGGCGTCGATGGAGGAGATGAACTTCGACCGGATGCGCCCGTCCCGCCCGATGAAGAAGGTCTCGGGATAGCCGGTCACGCCCCAACGCGGCGTCTGCGCCCCCGACCGATCCACGAACGACGTGTACTCGATGCCGTACTTCGCCATGAAGGCCCTGGCGGCCGCGTCCTTGTCCGAGGAATCCATGCCGACGAACACGACGCCCTGAGCGCGGTACCGCCGCTCCGTGGCCCCCAGCAGGGCGGCCTCGTCGATGCAGGTGACGCACCAGGAGGCCCAGAAGTTCACCACGAGTGGCTTGCCCTTGAACCTGGCGAGCGACAACGCGCCGCTGCCGTCGAGGTTCGGTAGCGTCACGTCGGGCGCGCTGAAGCCGGTGGGGTCGACGGGCAGGACGCCGCCCTCCGGTGCCCCCTTGGGCGCGAAGGCGACCACGAAGAACCCGACGAGCACGAGCGCGCCGACCAGGAGGAGGAGCAGGGGTCCCTTGCGACTCGTCGTCTCGGTCACAGCATCACGTCACTTGCCGGCCGTGAGCTTGGTGGCGGACCCGATCCGTTGCGCCGCCGCCTTGCCCATGTTGCTGTTCGGGTTGATCTGCACGACCTTCTGGAACTCCGCGCGTGCCTTGTCCGGCTGCGCCGGGGAGTCGTTGAGGTAGGCGATGGCCAGGTCGAAGTGGGCGAGTTGGCTGTTGGGGTCGATCTTCAGGGCGCGACCGAGGTCCGTGAAGGCACTCGACAGGTCCTTGGCCGCCAGGGCCGCGGCCCCGGCATCGAGCCAGGAGGTGATGTCCGCTGGTGCGAGCGCGGCACGCTTGGCGAAGAAGATCGAGGACTTCGCGAAGTCCGCCGCTGCCACGGTGTCGTTGCCGCCATTCGCCGCATTGCCGCCGGCGTTGAAGTAGAGGGCGCCGAGCTGCCGGTACGCGTCGACGTCGTTGGCGTCCTTGGTGAGTCGCACCATCAGGGCCGCCACCGCAGCCTGGTCGACATTGCTCACCGCGCCTGCCTCGGCCACCGCGGGCGCCTCTCCCCGGTTGCTCAGTGCGTATCCGCTGACGCCGACCGCCGCAATGAGCGCGACCGCCACGAGCATCGGCTTGCGACGCCTGCTCGGGGTCAACTCTGCCGACACGGCGGCATCGACGTCGCCCAACACGACCTGCTCCCGACGCGGCAGCAGGGTCAAGGCGTACAGGATGCCGGCGAGCCCGATGAGCCCGCCTCCGAACCACACCCAGTTGATTGCGGGGTTGTCATAGACACTGATGCGCATCCAGGTGATGCCGTTCGCCGGGTTGGTCGGCCAACCGTCGATGACGACGTAGACGTCGCGGCTGATGCTGCTCACGATGCCCACAGCGACGTGCGGCTGGTCCGAGTTCGGGAAGGCGTCAACCGACGCCACCACCGGGCTCACCACCCCTCCGGCACTGTCGAGCAGCGACATGCGGGCCACGATCGACTGGCGATCGGGGAACTTCTCGAGTTGGGCGCCGTCCAGCCGGATGTGCTGCCCGGCGAGCACCGTCGACTTCCCGACGAACAGCTTGGCCTGTTGCTTCACCTCGCCGGTCACATTGATGGTGATGGCGGCGAGCAGGACCACCAGGCCGACATGGGCGAGGTAGGGCGCCAGTGCGCGGCCGATGGCTCGCGGCGTGTCCCGTTGCGTGCGGATGGCGGCGCCGAGCATGGGCCGCGTCCGCAGCATGATGGTCTTCAGCGCGAGCAGCGAGATCGCGAGCACGAACGCGACCAGCATCGTCGTGCCCAGCGCCAGGGCTGCCCCACCCACGACGATGAGGAGGGCAGCACGCACGACCGCTTCACGCCGCACATCGGGGACGCGCTGGGACCTGAGGAGGGGTGAGACCGCGAGCAGCACGAGCAGGCCGATGCCCATGGGCGTGACGA
>JAJXSV010000060.1 GCA_021784375.1 Actinomycetes bacterium
CATGGACGCCTTTTGCGTGGCGATGTTCTCGTAGGTCCAGGCCCGCGGATCAGCGCCGCGCTTGATGGCCGCGTTCTCCGCCGGCAGGCCGAAGGCATCCCAGCCGATCGGGTGCATCACGTTGAATCCGCGCTGCGCCCAGTAACGCGCGATGACGTCGCCGAGCGCGTAGGCCTCGGCATGGCCCATGTGCAGGTCCCCCGATGGGTACGGGAACATGTCGAGCACGTACTTCTTGGGGCGCGCATCATCGGCCCGGCTGGAGCGGAAGGGCGCCAGTTCGTCCCACACCGGCAGCCACCGGGCCTGGATCGCCTCGAAGTCGAAGACGTCTTCCGTCATCTCGCACACCCTCCAGAAACCGAACGGCCCGACTTCCTGTCGGAAGCCGGGCCGTTGACCAGTATCGGCGCTCATCGCGCTGCTACTTCGCTCTCGCTCGGAGTCACCCGAGCAAGCTCGGGTATTCCGCACTCGAGCTTCAAGTGGAGCTGAGGGGATTCGAACCCCTGACCCCCTGCATGCCATGCAGGTGCGCTACCAGCTGCGCCACAGCCCCTTGAGCGAGGTGAACCCTACATGAACGCACGCAGGATTCCGAAACTCGCCGTCCGCCTACGGAGCGACGGGTTCCTCCAAGGGCAACGCGATGTACGGGCAGTCCTTCCACAGGCGCTCCAGGTCGTAGAACGCCCGCTCCTCCTCATGCTGGATGTGCACGACGATGTCGACGTAGTCGAGCAGGATCCAACGACCCTGCTGGGTGCCCTCGCGCCGCACCGGATCGACGTCGATGCGATCGAGCGCCTCCTCGACGGCATCCGAGATGGCCTTCACCTGGCGGTCGTTGTTGCCGGTCAGGATGAGGAAGATGTCCGTGATGGCCAACTTCTCCGACACGTCGATCGCCACGATGTCGCCGGCCTTCTTCTCAGCCGCGGCCAACGCTGCCCGGGTGGTCCAGTCGATCGCGCGTTCGGTTGCCGCCACGTGCACTCCAGTCCCGCCGCCGCAGGTTGCGGCCGCGTATTCGGGGCCATTGTTTCACAGTCGGCTTTCCCAGAACTCCAGCCAGCCCACGAGCGTCGCCTCACTCACCGTGGCCTGCTCAGACATCCCCAGGGAACGCACCAGCCCGGTGAGCTTGTTGTGGTCCCTCGGCAGTTCCAGGAGCAGTGCGTTCAGGGCCGCGTGGAGCCGCACGCCGGTGGGGTCGGAGAGCACGAACGTGGCCGCCGCGATGCCGTCAAGGCGGCGCAATCCGGGCTCGAAGACGTCGGCACTCCCGTCCACGCGGTGCACGAGGAGCGCGTGGTTGAGGGCCACGTTGATGCCGTCGACAGCGTCGACCAGTCCGGCGAAGGCCAGGCGATCGAGGATCACCGCGCCTGCCATCGGCCGTCGCATGGCATCGGCGACCGCCTGGCTGAGCGCATTGGGGTCGTTGATGCTCAGGGCCTCCGTCGCTTCATCGAAGCGGATCGGCTGCACCTTGAGTGAGGGACCACCGACCGGCAGCGCGGTCACCACTCCCCCATGGCCCTCGGGTGCCCGTACTCCCACCGCCACCCAGCCGGACGAAAGCGTGGCGGTCATGCGGAGGTTCGTGAAGGTGCCACGGGCCAGCAGCGTGAAGGCGGAAAGCGAGACGACGAGGACCAGGATGACCATCACGCCCAGGGTGAGCAAGGGGCGTCGCAGTGTGGACTCACGCATGACGGACCCCGTACAGCCCGTGCGTGACGATGTACTCCCACACCGTCAGCGGGACTTCGGCGGGCCGCTGCCGCGTGCGTGGGATCTGCTCGCGGATCGACGTGGAGGCATCCGCCGACTCGCTGCCCGGCACCACCTCGAAGCGAAGTCCGTCGACATCGGGTGCGATGACGAATGCCCCCGGGCGCTCCACGACGAGGAAGCTGCACATCCGCACCAACTCCTCGATGCGATGCCAGGTGGGGAGCAGGGCCAGGGTGTCGCTTCCGATGATGTACCGCAACTGCAGGTGCGGGGAGTGCATGGTGGCGACGGTGTCGAAGGCGTAGGTCGGCCCTTGCCGCCGCACCTCGAGGTCGTCGACGATGCAGTACGGCTCGTCGTGGAATGCAAGCCGCGTCATGGCAAGACGATCGGCTGCGGGCGTATCCGGGATCTTCTGCCAAGGGTCACCCGCAGGGATCACCACCACTTCGTCGACGAGTCCGGCCGCCAGCGCCGAGCGCGCCATCTGCAGGTGGGCGTTGTGCGGGGGGTCGAAGGTGCCGCCCAACAGTCCAAGGCGCGGCTTCCGGTCCCCCTGCCCGCCATTCGCCCCTCCGCCTGCGCGGGAGGCACGGGCCGGGTCATGGACCGCTCCCGATGCGCGCATGACTAGCGCTTCGGCCCCAGGCGCGTCACGAGGAGCAGGAGGAGCAGGAGGCTGCCGAGCGCGCCGGCGCCATACATCCAGGGCTGGCCGGGGATGAGGTTCGCGGCCTCCTCGGCAATCACGAGCGCGGCGGTCATCTGCACTCCTTTCGTCGCGCCGATGGTAGCGGAGCCGGCGCTCGGCACCGCGTGTGCCCGCCATTCAGTGGCGGGTATGGCCTGCACCCGTGACGACGTACTTGGTGGAGGTGAGCTCCTTCAGCCCCATGGGCCCGCGCGCATGCAACTTCTGGGTGGAGATGCCGATCTCGGCACCGAAGCCGAACTCACCGCCGTCGGTGAACCGGGTTGAGGCATTGACCATGACCGCGGCAGCGTCCACGGCGTCCGTGAACCTGGCGATGGCTGCCGCGGAGTCGGCCACGATCGCCTCGGTGTGGCCCGTTGACCACTTCCGGATGTGCGCGATGGCGTCGTCGATCGAGTCCACGATGCCGGCTGCCATGTCCAGGGAGTAGTACTCCCGCGCCCAGTCCTCGTCCGTGGCCGGCAGGTGCGGCGCTCCCGCCGCGACAGCCGCGGCCACGAAGGTCGCATCCCCGTGGATCGTGACGCCGGAGTCGCGGAAGGCCGCGGCGAGCCGGGGAAGCAGCTCGGCCGCGATCGCGCGGTGCACCAGCACCGTCTCCGCCGTGTTGCACACCGAGGTGCGTTCGGTCTTGGAGTTGATGACGATGTCGACCGCCATGTCGAGGTTCGCCGATGCATCCACGTAAACGTGGCAGTTCCCGACGCCGGTCTCGATGACAGGCACCGTCGAGCCGTTCACCACGGCGTTGATGAGGCCGGCCCCGCCTCGGGGGATGATCACATCGACCAGCCCACGTGCGGTCATCAGCTCGGTGACCTCATCGTGGGTCGATCCGGGCACGAGTTGGATGATGTCGGCGGAGAATCCTTGTGCGGCAACGGCGCGCTGCATCACCGCGACCAAGGCCGTGTTGGTGTTCAGCGCCGACGCGGAACCGCGCAGCAGTGACACATTCCCGCTCTTCAGGCAGAGCGCGGCGGCATCGACGGTCACATTGGGGCGCGCCTCGTAGATCATCGCCACCACACCCAGGGGTACCCGCAGTTGGGTGATCCTGAGCCCGTTCGGCTGCGTATACCCCTGCAGGACCTCACCGACGGGATCGGGCAGTGCGGCCACGTCGCGCACGGCGCCCGCGATCGCGCGCAGCCGGGAATCGTCCAAGCTCAGACGATCGATGATCGCGGCATCTGTGCCCGACTCCCTGGCTGCAGCGACGTCGAGGTCATTGGCGGCGATGATGCTCACGGCATGGGCCTCGAGGGCATCGGCGATCGCTGACAGGGCCCGGTCCTTGCGCTCCCGATGCGCGATGGCGAGCGTGGGCGCCGCCTCGCGGGCGCGCCGACATGCGGCGATGACCTCAGACATGCACACCCCTCAGCAGCACCATGTCGTCCCGGTGGATGCACTCGCGACCGTACTCGTCACCGAGTGCTGCAGCGAGATCAGCCGTCGACTTGCCACGCATGCGCTCGACGTCGGTGGAGTCGAAGTTCACCAGACCGCGTGCGAAGACCACACCGTGCGGATCGAGCACGTCGACCGGATCACCCGCCGTGAAGTCCCCTGACACCCCGATGATGCCGGCGGCGAGTAGGGACTTGCCACGCTCCCGCAGCGCCATCACGGCGCCGGCGTCAACCGTCACGCTGCCGCGGATGGAGGTGGCGTGCTCGAGCCACAGGAGGCGGGTCGGGCGACGCCTGGGCGCAGCATGGAACAGCGTCCCGACCTCCTCGCCGAAGAGCGCCGCACGCGCCCGCTCCGCATTCGTGAGCACCACCGGGATCCCGGCGCCCGTCGCGATCCGCGCGGCATCGACCTTCGTGGCCATGCCTCCGCGCCCAACGCCGGCATTGCCGACGCCACCGATCCGCACGTGGTCCAGGTCGGCAGCCGTGCGCACCTCCGGCACCAGTTCTCCCCCGGCCGAGGGCGGCCCCGAGTACAGGCCGTCGACATCGGAAAGCAGGACCAGGGCGTCGGCCTGGATGGCATGCGCCACCAGTGCGGCCAGACGGTCGTTGTCGCCGAACTGGATCTCGGCGGTGGCCACGGTGTCGTTCTCATTGACGATGGGCAGGGCACCGAACTCAAGCAGCCGCAGCAGTGCCCGCTGAGCATTGGCATGGTGCGAGCGGCGCGACAGGTCGTCGACGGTGAGCAGCACCTGGGCCACCACCACATCGCGCTCCGCGAATGCCTGCGCGTACTGCGCGAAGAGCAGGCCCTGACCGACAGCAGCGGCTGCCTGCTGGGTGGGCAGGTCCGTGGGACGCCGGGACAGCCCGAGCGGGGCGAGGCCGGTCGCGATGGCGCCGGACGAGACGACGATCACGTCAGCCGTGCCGCGGCGGTCGGCGATGGAGTCCACGAAGGAGAGCAGGCGCAGCACATCGAGCCCACCAGCGCGGGAACTCAGCGATGAAGACCCGATCTTCACCACCATGCGCTTGGCGTTCGCGATGGCGTCGCGGCTCATGCCTCGTCGTCCTCCTCATCGAT
Organism: Actinomycetes bacterium; assembly: GCA_021784375.1. The sequence goes on from JAJXSV010000060.1 coordinate 4,967, forward strand.
GTCCCAGCGAGCGACGTAGGGCTCGAAGACCTCCTTGGCCGCGTCACGGTGCCGGTCGGCGTAGCCGTAGTTGTCGAGGCGGCTGTCGGTTCCCCGGCGGGTCATGAGCACCTCGGCGCCAGCGGAGATGGTGGGATCGAAGTCGAACACGACGGCGTCATCCCGGCGCCCGATGCGCACTTCGGCGCCTGTGGTGGCACCTTGCTTCAGCAGTTCGGTCTCGACGCCGAGCTTCGCCAGTCGGTCCGCCAGGAAGCCCACGGCTTCGGCGTTGCTGAAGTCCGTCTGCATGACCCAACGCTCGGGCTTCTCGCCGATGACGCGGAAGGCGTCGCCTTCCCGCTTGACGGTGAAGCCCGAATCGTCGACGGCCCTCGGCGAGATGGTGATGCGCTGGATGATCGGCACCGCTGCCGCGGCCCTGGCCTGGGCGACGATGTTCGACATCGCGTAGAGCAGCGGTCGCAGCCCCTCATGCGTGGCAGCGGAGACCGTGAACACCTGCAGACCGCGTGCCAGCAGGTCAGGGGCGACCATCTCGGCCAGTGCCTTGGCGTCCGGCACGTCGGCCTTGTTCAGCACCACAAGGCGCGGCCGATCCTCCAGGCCCCCGTGCTCGGCCAGTTCGTGCTCGATGGCGTCGAGGTCGGCGAGCGGGTCCCGGCCGGGCTCCAGCGTGGCACAGTCGATGACGTGCACCAGGGCGGCGCAGCGCTCGACGTGGCGCAGGAACTCATGACCCAATCCCCGACCCTCGGAGGCCCCGGGGATCAGCCCCGGCACGTCGGCGACGGTGAACACGTGCTCCGCCACCTGGACCACGCCGAGGTTCGGCACGAGTGTCGTGAACGGGTAGTCCGCGATCTTGGGCCGGGCGGCGGAGATGGCGGCGATGAGCGAGGACTTCCCCGCGCTGGGGAAACCGACGAGGCCGATGTCTGCGACCGTCTTCAACTCGAGGATCGCCGAGAGCGTCTCCCCCGGCTCGCCGAGCAGGGCGAAACCCGGGGCGCGGCGCTTGGACGACGCCAGCGCGGCGTTCCCCAGGCCACCCTTGCCACCCCTCGCCAGTACCAACTGGCTCCCCGGTGCCACGAGATCGGCGACGAACTCACCGTGCTCATCGGTGACCACGGTCCCGGGCGGCACCTTGAGGACGGTGTCCTGACCGGACGCCCCGTGCTTGTGGGCCCCCTGTCCGGCCTTGCCCGAGGTGGCGCGGCGATGCGGTGAGTGGTGGTACTCGAGCAAGGTGGTGACCTGGGGGTCGGCGATGAGCAGGATGTCCCCACCGCGTCCACCGTCCCCACCATCGGGTCCGCCCAGCGGCTTGAACTTCTCGCGCATCACGGAGGCACAGCCGTTGCCACCGTCACCGGCGGACACGTGCAGCACGACACGATCGACGAATGTCGTCATCGCGCTCCCTCCTCAGTGGTGAATGACGAAGGGACGGACCCCATGGGCCCGTCCCTTCGCGACGAATGTAGGCCCTGTCAGGCGCCCGGCAGGATGTTCACAACGCGACGACCGCGGTGCGAGCCGAATTCGACGGTGCCGGCAGAGAGCGCGAACAACGTGTCGTCCTTGCCCAGGCCGACGTTGTCGCCCGGGTGGAAGTGCGTGCCACGCTGCCGCACGATGATCTCGCCCGCACCAACGACCTCGCCACCGAAGCGCTTGACGCCAAGGCGCTGTGCGTTCGAGTCGCGACCGTTGCGAGTGCTGGATACACCCTTCTTGCTAGCCATGAGTCACTTCCCAGCCTGGATTGCGGTGACCTTGACCGTGCTCAGGTCTTGACGATGACCCTGCCGACGGCGGTAACCGGTCTTGTTCTTGTAACGGAGGATGTCGATCTTGGGGCCGCGACTGTGGCTGAGGACCTCTGCCGTGCAGGTGGCGCCCTTCACGTCGGTGGTGACCTGGTCACCGTCGACAAGGAGCAGCACGGGCAGCGTCACGGACGCACCCGGCTCGGCCGACAAACGGTCAAGCGTGACGAGGTCGCCAACGGCAACCTTCTCCTGGCGAGCGCCAGAGCGAACAATCGCGTACACCGCGAATCTCCTTGGATCGAGCAACGTGCGGAAGCCGCCGAGGCGACCGGAGTGCGACAGCGCACAACGGGCAAATGGTACGCGAAATGCAGCCTGCGACCAAAACGGCGCATGGCTGCCCGTGCTGGTCGCTGCGGCGCTCCGCGCGCCGGAATGGCCGCCGGAATGCGCCGGCGTCGGGGTCAGCGCTTGCGCGCTGCTCCCTTGGCCAGCGCCTTGCTGCGCGTGGCGCCTCCCCTGGGTGCGCGCTCGGCCCGCTCGCTCCGTGGCGCCGTCGGCGCCTCGTCGTCCGCTGCCGCGTCCTGCACGTGCACCGTGTGGAGCGAGACCTTGACCCCGCGCCCGGCACAGGCGTCGCAGGTCTCCGAGAACGTCTCCAACAGGCCCTGGCCGATGCGCTTGCGCGTCATCTGCACCAGGCCGAGGCTGGACACTTCCGCAACCTGGTGCTTCGTGCGGTCACGCCCGAGGCACTCGATGAGCCGCCGGACCACGCGGTCCCGGTTGGCCTCCAGCACCATGTCGATGAAGTCGACGACGATGATGCCGCCGATGTCCCGCAGGCGGAGTTGGCGCACGATCTCCTCGGCCGCCTCCAGGTTGTTCTGGGTCACCGTGTCCTCGAGCGACCCGTCGCCACCGGTGAACTTGCCGGTGTTCACATCCACGACCGTCATCGCCTCGGTGCGGTCGATGACGAGCGAGCCTCCCGAGGGCAGGTACACCTTGCGATCGAGCGCCTTGGACAGCTGCTCATCGACGCGATGCGCGGCGAAGATGTCCTTGTTCTCCACCCAGTGCGTGAGGCGGTCGGCGAGGTCGGGTGCCACCCAGGAGATGTACTGCTCGAGGGTCTCGTAGACATCGCGGCCCTGGACCTGCAACTGCTTGAAGTCCTCGTTGAAGATGTCGCGGACCACCTTGATGGCCAGGTCCGGCTCGGAGTACAGGAGCGCAGGCGCGTTCCCGCCCTGGACCTTGGCCTGGATGTCCTCCCATTGCGCCGCCAGGCGGGCGACGTCCTTGGTGAGGTCCTCCTCGCTGGCCCCCTCGGCCGCCGTGCGCACGATGACGCCGGCGCTCTCGGGGAGCACGGAGCGGAGGATCCGCTTCAGGCGGGTCCGCTCGGTGTCCGGAAGTTTGCGCGAGATCCCGGTCATCGAGCCGTCCGGCACGTACACGAGGTAGCGACCGGGAAGGGAGACCTGGGAGGTGAGTCGCGCACCCTTGTGCCCGACCGGGTCCTTGGTGACCTGGACCAGGACGGTGTCGTCCTTCTTCAGCGCGAATTCGATGCGCTTGGGCTGGCCCTCGAGTCCGGCTGCCTCCCAGTTCACCTCACCGGCATAGAGCACGGCATTGCGACCACGACCGATGTCGACGAACGCCGCCTCCATGCCCGGCAGCACGTTCTGCACCTTGCCGAGATAGACATTGCCGATCATCGACGAGCCACTGGTGCGATTCACGTAGTGCTCGACGAGGATGCCGTCCTCGAGCACGGCGATCTGCACTCGATCGTTGAGTTCGCGCACCACCATGGCGCGATTCACATCCTCGCGTCGAGCCAGGAACTCGGCCTCGGTGAGGATGCTGCTGCGGCGGCGGCCCTGTTCGCGGCCCTCGCGTCGCCGGTTCTTCTTGGCCTTGAGTCGAGTCGACTCGGGCAGGTCGCCGCCGCCCTGTCCGCGGCTCTCGCGCACCCGCACGACGGTGTTCTGGGGATCATCCGGAGTGGAGCCGTCGTCCTGGCCGCTGCGCCGGCGACGGCGGCGGCGACGGTGGGAACCGCCTTCGCCGTCATCGTCGGCCTCGCCCTCAGAGGTCTCGGGCTCCTCGCCCATGCCCTCCTCGGACGCCTCCTCGCCGCCTCCTGCACGATCAGCGCGGCCGACGTTGCGGCGCCCCCCCCGCTTGCGTCGGGAACGGGATCCGCCCTCGTCACCCTCGGCTTCGGGCGCACCCTCGCGCTCGTCGGTTTCGGCGGCACGGTCGGGTCGTTCCACCTTCTGCGCCACCGCCACATCCGGTGCCTGGAAGGTCACCGCAGTGGCAGCCGCCTTGCGCACGCGGGGCGCCCGTTCCTTGGGGGCCTCCTGTGCCACCTCAGCGGCGGCCTCCAAGGGCGCCTCGACGGCATCCGTGGCGGCAGCACGTGCGGCGCTGGTCCTGGGCCGGGCCTTGCGCCCGGAACTGGCCGCCTTCTTCGCGGGACCACCTGCGGCGGCCTCATCGCCGGCACCCGCGGCCGGGATCACCGGGGGCTGGAAGACGGCTTCTATGGAAGGCGGGCCGGCGGGTCGGGAAACCGCGCGTCGGCGTGGGGGGGTGTTCATGTTCTCGTCAGTCATGACGAGTCCTCTCAGATGCCCAGAGGGCCACTCGGGCGCATTGCTGCGCAAAGTCTCGGACGGTCGCGGAGCGCAGGACGCTCACACGCGACCCCGGGACATCACACGCGATCGGCAGCGAACGGGTCGCTCACACCGCGGGCATCGGCCGTCAGCGGGCCCTGAGACTGGCGCGTCACCCTTGCGGGAGTGCGGGTCTGGAGCGAGCCCACCGATACCAACGCCTGAAGGATGTCATCGGGTCGGACCGCCGGGGTTGTGTGGCGGACGACAAGGCGAAGTATCGCATACTCGGCCGACGATCGGGCAGCCGGCGCCCCCGCCTCCCCGGATTGGCGCTCCAGCCCGAGCAGGGCGTGCCGAGCGTCGAAGGTGCGCATCCCGGCCTTGGTCATCCGGGTGACCTCTGCCCTGGGCGCGCGCAACAGGTCGGCGATGGCGCGGTCGAGATCGGCCGGGGGCACGTCGAAGAGCTCCACCAGCCACACGCTGGCCTCCAGGCGCTCGGCGAAATCGGCGCTGATGGCGGTCACCGCCTCGAGCACGTCCATGCCGATGGGCAGGGCTGCGTCGAGCGCATCGCGCAGCTGCACGGGCGGCACCTGGCGGGTCAGTCCGATCTCCAGGTACTCCGCCTCGCTGGCCACGCCGGTGGGCGCGGCATTGGCGTAGGAGATCCGCGGGTGCGGCGAGAACCCCGCGCTGAAGGCGATCGGCACCCCGGCGCGACGGATCGCGCGCTCGAAGGCGCGCTGGAAGTCGCGGTGCGAGGTGAAGCGGAGCGGGCCGCGCTTGGCGTACCTGAGGCGCACCCGTTGCACCACGGGTTCGGCGACCCTGTCCGGCTGCGGTCGCGGCGCCATCAGCGCGATCCCCCCACCGCGAGGCCCACCGACGGCAACGGGATGAACACGCTGCCGCTCGGCCCGACCTGGATGTCCGTGCCCATGGCGTCACAGACGCCACACTCCGAGCATGGCGTCCAACGGCAGTCATCCGTGGGCGCCTCGCTGATTGCTGCCTGCCAGTCCTCCCACAGCCACTCCTTGTCCAGACCCGAGTCGAGGTGGTCCCAGGGCAGCACCTCGTCCTGTGCCCGCTCGCGCGCCGTGAACCAGGCCAGGTCCACCGGTGTGCCCGCGAAGGCCAGGTCACAGGCCTCCGACCAGGCCTCGTACGAGAAGTGCTCATTCCATCCGTCGAAGCGCGCACCGCCGGACCACACCCGTTCGATGACCTGGGCCACGCGCCGATCACCGCGCGAGAGCAGGCCCTCGATGGTGCCCGGCTTGCCATCGTGGTAGCGGATGCCGATCTGGCGGGCGAACCTCCGGTCCGCTCTGATGGCATCCCGCAGTTTCTGGAGCCGCGCATCAGTCTCATCCGGGGGAAGCTGCCCGGCCCACTGGAACGGTGTGTGCGGCTTGGGGATGAACCCGCCGATGCTCACCGTGCAACGGATGTCGTTGCTCCCGCTCGCGCTGCGCCCCACGCGAATGACCTCCTGCGCCAGGCGAGCGATCTGGAGCACGTCCTCGTCGGTCTCGGTCGGCAGCCCGCACATGAAGTAGAGCTTCACCTGGCGCCAGCCGGCCGAGTAGGCAGCAGCCACGGTGCGGACGAGATCGTCCTCGGTGACCTGCTTGTTGATGACGCGCCGCAAGCGCTCGCTGCCGCCCTCCGGCGCGAAGGTGAGCCCGCTGCGGCGTCCGTTCCGCGTCAGCTCGTTGGCGAGGTCGATGTTGAAGGCGTCGACGCGGGTACTGGGGAGCGAGAGGCCGATGTTCTCGCCCTCATAGCGATCGGCGAGCGACTTCGCGATCTGTTGGATCTCGGAATGATCGGCGCTCGAGAGGCTGAGGAGGCCCACCTCCTCGAAGCCCGAAGCCCGCACCGCCTGCTGC
>JAJXSV010000061.1 GCA_021784375.1 Actinomycetes bacterium
GACCCTTGCCCGATGTTCACGCATCGCCCGCATTCCGGTCCAAACGTGCACAACCCGCCAGACCCTTGCCCGATGTTCACGCATCGCCCGCATTCCGGTCCAAACGTGCACAACCAGCGGGGTAGGCGTCAGCAGAGGTCGGTCTCGACCTGGAAGGCGTCCTTGACGGCGCGCAACTCCTCACGCCGCAGACCCTCGCCCACATTCCCGATGGCGAGGTTCATGTACTCGTACCTGGCGCCCGTTTCGGCGTACTCGATCTTGTCGACGGCGTTCGTCACGGACACGTCGGATCGCGCCATCACCCCGTGCTTCGACCACAGCACGATGGCATGCCTGCGCAGTGAGGCGATGTTGTTGCGCATGAGCTCGTCCGAGCCCGGCACCATGAAGTCGAGGACGCCGATCCCCTGCGGCAGGGCCACGATCGACTCCGGCTCCCAGCGCATGATCTTCTCGTTGAACATCGCGGTCTCGCGGTAGGCGGGGATGTGGCTGAGCATGGTGAGGTGCGGCGGCTGTGCGTGCACGACGGCGTGGAACTGCAAGCCGCGCGACGCCACCTGGTCCTGGTGCACCCCAAGGTGCGAGTTGAACTCACTCGTGAGGTGTCGGAAGAGCCGGCGCGGCGACGTGTGCAGGGTGGCGCTGACCCCGTCGGCATGCACAAGCACGGCGCCGACGTTGGCCTCCGGGTCGCGCTGGATGTCGCGAAGGCGCCGACCGCTGCCGGTGACGAGCAGGGTCCTGCCGGCGAGCGCCGGGGCCGCGAGCGGCAGCGCCATCTCCTCGGCGAGCGGGAAACGTCGGCGTACCTCGGGGTTCCAGGCCATGAAGGCGGAGATGTTGCCGGCGCTGGCCTCGCTGGCGTCCATGGCGGCGATGCGGTCACCCGCGGTGCCCATGGCGGCGAGGATCTCCTCGAGGTCGGGGTTCGGCGTTGACATGGGGCGTTCCTTCCGCGTGGAAAGCACTGGTGCGGTGCTTGCTTGTAACGTTTCAATTCTTATATGTTGGTCGCATCATGTCAATGGCCGTAGTTCCTAGCGGGGAGTGACGTTCTGTGACCGCGAGCATGAAGGACGTGGCGCAGGCAGCGGGCGTGTCGCTTGGCACCGTTTCAAACGTCATCAACCACCCCGAGATCGTCGCTGAGGGCACCCGGAACCGTGTCCGCCAGGCCATCAAGGACCTCGGCTTCGTCGTGAACGCCTCCGCCCAGACCCTGCGCGCCGGCCGCACCCGGGTTCTCGGCCTGGTGGTCCCGGACATCGGCAACCCCTTCTTCACCGAGGTGGCCAAGGGGGTCGACGACGCCGCCTTCGCGGCCGGCTACTCCGTGATCCTCTGCAACACCGACGAGGACTCCGCCAAGGAGGACCGCTACCTCGAGTTGCTCGCCTCGCAGCGCGTCGCCGGCATCCTCATCACGCCCGCGCGCGAGACACACGCCGCCATGACCCGCCTCACCAGTCGCGAGGTGGCCATCACCCTGCTCGACCGCTCCTCCACGGGCCTCGACGCCTGCAGCGTCGCGGTCGACGACGCCGCCGGTGCGGGCATGGCCTTCGACCACCTGTACTCGCTCGGGCACCGCCACATCGTGGTGCTCCTGGGCCCGGACGACATCCCCCAGATCATCGAGCGCAGGCGCGGCGTCAACGCGGCCGCCGCCGGACGACTCGACGACGGCAGCCTCCGCTTCGTCACCTCACCGCACATGACGGCCGCCGCCGGCGAGTCGACCATGACCCAATTCCTCAAGGAGCAGAAGGGCACCTTCACAGCGCTGTTCTGCGCCAACGACCTGCTCGCCCTGGGCGCCATTCGCGCCCTGCGCGCTGCCGGGCTCACGGTGCCGAGGGACGTGAGCGTCATCGGCTACGACGACATCGATTTCGCGGCGAGCGCGCAGATCCCCCTCACGAGCATCCGCCAGCCCAAGTACCAGCTCGGCCACGCGGCCACCGAGCTGCTCATCGGCGAGTGCGAGGACCCCTCGTCGCACGCGCACCAGCGCGTGATGTTCCAGCCCCAGCTCATCGTGCGCGAGTCGACGAAGGCCGTGCGCAAGCCCCGCAAGTAGCGCGCATCCGCGCGCCCGCCGTCCAGGCCTGAGCAATCGGGGGCGCTACCGCCCAAGCATCAGTTGGCGCTGGCTGCTGCGCTGCCAGGCTGCTGCGCTACCGCGGCGCCTGCATAGAGGGCGCGTAGTGCCGGACCTCGACGACGTCCCGCAGCCACGCGCGCAACTCCCCGACGTCCGCGAAGTCACCGTTGGCGATGAACTGCACGCCGGCGTTGCCGAGCGCGGTGGCCTCGACCGGCCCCGCCTGCACGGCGATCCCCGTGGCATCGGCGAGCAACTGCATCATCATGTCGATGCGCGAGCCGCCTCCCACGACGTGGAGGACGGTGAAGGCGCGCCCACTGAGCCGCTGCAGCACCCGCAGTTCCGCAGCCACGCGCGCGGCCACCGAGTCCAGGATGCAGCGCACGATCTGGCCGCGCGACTGCGGCACGGGCGCGCCGGCGCTGGCCGCCAGCGCGTCGGCGCCGAAGCCCGGTGCGGCCCAGCGGGAATCGTCGGGGTCGATGCGCGCCGACGCCGGCCCCGCCAAGCGCGCTGCCTCCAGCAACTCGACCACGCTGACGTCCCGCCCGTCGGCCTCCGACCACTCGCGCCGGCACTCTTCGAACAGCCACATGCCCGTGATGTTCTTGAGGAAGCGCACGCTGTCGTCGACGCCGATCTCGTTCGTGAAGTTGGCCTCGCGTGCCTGCTCGCTGAGCACCGGCGACGACAGCTCGGTGCCGATGAGCGCCCAGGTGCCGAGCGACAGCACCGCCGCACGCTGCGGGTCGCGCATGGGAACAGCGACGAACGCGCTCGCCGTGTCATGGGTGGCCACACTGATGACGGGGATCGCCGGCAGCCCGGGCACGCGCGTCTCACCGCGCAGCGAACCCGGGCGCACGAGCGGCGGGAAGCGCACGTCGTCGAGCCCCAGCCCGCACAGCAACTGCTGCGAGAACTCGTGCGTGCGCGCGTCGACGAGCGCCGTCGACGAGGCGTTCGTGAGCTCGGTGGCTCGCCTGCCGGTGGCCCGGAACATCAGCAGGTCCGGCACCAGGAGCACTTCCCCCCGCGCCAGTCGCGACGGATCGGATTCCGCGAGCAGTTGGTTCACGGTGTTGAAGGGCAGGCGCTGGATGCCGGCGACGGCGTACTGCTCCGCCCACGCCAGGCGCCCGTCCGCGATGGCAATGCCTTGGGAATGCAGGGGATCCCGATACGCGTACACCGGCCCCAACAACTCGCCGTCAGCGCCGACGACGCCGTAGTCGACGGCCCAGGTGTCCACACCCCACGAGTCGATGGGGCCTGTCTCACAGGCCCAGCGCAGGCCCTCGACGACGTTCGCCCACAGCGCCTCGATGTCCCAGGCCCAGCGCCCGTCGACCTCGACGGGATGGTTGGGGAAGCGATGCACCTCGGTGCCGGTGAGCGGGCGCTCGTCACAGGAGAAGACGAGCACCCGCCCACTGGTGGCCCCGATGTCGACCGCGGCTACACGGGACATGGCGCCCCTAGCGGAGGAACGCCGCAGCGACACCGGAATCGACGGGCACCAGCAGGCCCGTTGTGCGCGAGAAGGCATCACTCACGAGGGCTGCGCAGGCCTCGGCCACGTGCTCCGGCAGCACCTCGCGCTTGAGCAGGGTGCGCTGCGCGTAGTACTTGCCCAGCTCCTCCTCGGGCACGCCGTAGACCGCTGCCCGCTTGGCGCCCCAGCCGCCGGCGAAGATGCCGGAGCCGCGGACGACGCCGTCGGGGTTGATGCCGTTGACACGGATGCCGTACTCGCCGAGTTCCGCGGCGAGCAGGCGCACCTGGTGCGCTTGGTCGGCCTTGGTGGCGCTGTACGCGATGTTCGAGGGGCCGGCGAAGATGGCGTTCTTCGACGCGATGTACACGATGTCCCCGGGCATCCGCTGCTCGATCATGACGCGTGCACCCTCGCGGCTCACCAGGAAGGAGCCGCGTGCCATGACGTCGTGCTGCAGGTCCCAGTCCGCCGCGGTGGTCTCGAGCAGCGGCTTGGAGAGCGAGAGGCCGGCGTTGTTCACGACGATGTCGACGCCGCCGAAGGCCAGCACGCCAGCGGCGAGCGCGGCCTTGATGGCGTCCTCATCGGTGACGTCCACGGCGACGCCGATGGCCACGTCGTGCGAACCGAGCTCGCGTGCCACGCGCTCCGCGGCCTCACCGTCACGATCGGCGACGATGACGCAGGCGCCCTTGTCGCGCAAGGAGAATGCGATGGCGCGCCCGATGCCACTGCCACCGCCGGTGACGAAGGCGACGCGACCGGCGAGCTCCTTGGGCCTCGGCATGCGCTGCAGCTTGGCCTCCTCGAGCGCCCAGTACTCGATGCGGAACTTCTCCGCCTCACTGATGGGTGCGTAGGTGGAGAGCGCCTCGGCGCCGCGCATCACGTTGATGGCGTTGATGTAGAACTCGCCGGCCACGCGCGCGGTCTGCTTGTCCTTGCCGAAGGAGAACATGCCGACGCCGGGCACCAGCACGATGGCCGGATCGGCGCCGCGCATGGCCGGTGAGTCGGCGTCCGCGTGGCGCTTGTAGTAGGCCGCGTACTGCTCGCGGTAGGCCACGTGCGCAGCCTTGGCGGCGGCGATGGTGTCCTCGATCGACGCGTCGCTGGGCACGTCGACGACGAGCGGTGAGACCTTGGTGCGCAGGAAGTGGTCGGGGCACGAGGTGCCGAGTGCGGCGAGGCGCAGCAGTGCCTCACTGCCGACGAATTCCAGCACCACGTCGGTGTCGAAGAAGTGGCCGACCTGGATCAGGTCCGTGCTGGCGATGCCGCGCAGCGTCGGCGCGAGTGCCGCGGCCTTGGCCAGGCGTGCGTCCTCCTCGAGTGGCTGGCGCGACGGCACCGGGGCGCCGAAGGGCTGCGCCTTGCCGTGCTCGACGATGAACTTCTCGGCCCGCTTGATGGCGTCGAGCGAGCGCTGCTCGGTCTCGTCGGAGGTGGTGCCCCAGGTCGTGAGGCCGTGGCCACCGAGCACGCAGCCGACCGCCTTGGGGTTGGCGGCCTGGATGGCTGCGATGTCGAGGCCCAACTGGAAGCCGGGACGACGCCAGTCGACCCACACGATCTCGTCGCCGAAGCACTCCTGCGTGAGGCGCGGGCCATCGGCGGCAGTGGCGAGGGCAATGATGGAATCCGGGTGCAGGTGGTCGACGTGATCGGCGTCGACCAGTCCGTGCATCGCGGTGTCGATCGAGGGGGCGGCTCCCCCGCGGCCGACGAGGCAGTGGTCGAAGCGCTCGACCATCTCGTCCTCGAATGCGACGCCGCGGTACACGGACTGCAGCCCGCGCAGCCGGTCCACGTAGAGCGCCGCCAGCCCTCCCCGCTTGAGGGTGCCGAGGTCGCCCCCGGAGCCCTTCACGTACATGACGAGGGCGTCCTCGCCGGTCGCAGGATCGACCTGCAGGCCCTTGGCCGAGGCGTTGCCGCCGGCGAAGTTCGTGACCTTGGGGTCGGCACCGAGCCGGTTGCAGCGGGCGATGAGGTCGTCGACGAAGTCGGTCATCACGCACCCCATCCGGCCTGGGCGCCACCGACGCGCTCGCTCACGATCTTCTCCATGTATCCACTCCGTTTGAAGGCGGCCAGGGGGTTGGGGTCGAGGCCGCGGTCGGTGCGCCATTGGGCGACGAGCGGGCGGACATCGGTGTTGTAGGCGTCCATCAGGACGTCATTGGCGGCCAGTACATCGCCCGAGGCCTGGGCCGCGGCGAGGGCGTCGAGGTCGACGAGCGCGGCCTTCGCCACCTGCTCCTGCACGTTCATGATGGAGCGGATCTGGCCCGGGATCTTCTCCTCGATGTTGTGGCACTGGTCGAGGACGTACGACACCGGGCTGTCCTCGGCGAAGCCGCCGCCGACATGCACCTCGTGCATGATGCGGAAGAGCTGGAAGGGATCGGCCGCGCCGACGATGAGGTCGTCGTCTGCATAGAAGCGGGAGTTGAAGTCGAAGGCGTAGAGCTTCCCGGCGCGCAGCAACTGGGCCACGATGAACTCGATGTTGGTGCCCGGCGCGTGGTGGCCGGTGTCGACGACGACGCCGGCGCGGTCCCCGAGCTGCATGCAGTGCATGTACGAGGTGCCCCAGTCCGGGACGTCGGTGTGGTAGAACGCCGGCTCGAAGAACTTGTACTCGAGCACCAGGCGCTGGTCGCCGGAGAGCCGGTCGTAGGCCTTGCGCAGCGCCTCCGCGAGGCGGTCCTGACGGGCCCGGATGGAATCCTGTCCTGGGTAGTTGGTGCCGTCGGCGAACCACAGCTTGAGGTCGCGCACGCCGGTGGTGTCCATGATGTCGACGCAGTCGTACAAGTGCGCGATGGCCCGGTCGCGGACCGCGGCATCGGGGTGGCAGACGCTGCCGAGCTTGTAGATGTCGTCCTGGAAGGTGTTGGCGTTGATGGTGCCGAGCGAGATGCCGACTTCCTTGGCGTAGGCCGCGAAGTGCGCGTAGTCATCGACCTTGTCCCAGGGGATGTGCAGGGCACAGGTGGGGACGGTGCCCGTGTACTGGTTCACCTGAGCGGCGTCGGCGATCTTCTCGTAGGGATCACGCGGCACGCCCGGCTGCCCGAACACCTTGAAGCGGGTGCCCGAGTTGCCATAGGCCCAGGAGGGCACCTCGATGGCAAGTCGGTCGAGGATGGTCTTGGCGTACGCCGCGGTGCTCATGTCAGGTCCTTCAGCCGGTGCAGAATTGGAACGTTTTAAGGCAGTGCCTACGGTATTGCGTGAGGGAATTCCCCGTCAAGAGGCGATCGTTGGAGATTGTTTCTTGAGACGATTCAAGCCAGATGGAAGATCTCGGGCAGCCTGAGGAATCCCTCGTCCGGGCGCAATCCGTCCAAGGCCTCGAAGAACTCCCCCATCTCGGCCTGCCAGCGCGCATTGACCTCGGTGGCGGCCATGCCCGCCTGGGCAGCGGCCAGGTCCGGCGTCTCCAGGTAGCCGATGAGGGTTCCATCGCTGCGGTCGAGGTACAGCGAGTAGTTCGTCCAACCCGTGGCGGAGAGCGCCGCGCGCATCTCGGGCCATACCCGTTGGTGGCGTTCCACGTAATCATCCATGCGCTCAAGGCGAACCTTGAGCCGGAAGCACACGCGTTCCATGTTCCCCTGCCGTTGATGGTCCGGCCGGTGGGTGCGAGGCCGGAGCTTCGCACCCACCGGACTGGGATCAGTAGATCTTCTTGAAGGTGGCGATATTCGCCTTGGTGAAGGTGAACGGGTCACCGAGGTAGGCGATACCGCCTGCGACGACCTTGTAGGTCTTGGCCCCGGCCTTGAAGGTGCCCTTGAACTTGCCGCTGGCCTTCAGAGCCGCCGCGTACACCGCCACGTAGCCGAGGTCGATGGGATTCCATAGGCCCACCTTCTCGACCGTGCCGTCTTCGATGTACGGCGCCATTTGGCTGGGCAGCCCGAGGCCGGTCACCTTGACCGCGGCCTTCGACTTCTGCTTCTCCTGCGCAGCAGCCAGCACGCCGACGGTCGTCGGGGCGATGATGCCCGCGACATCCGGGTGCTCGGTCAGGATCTGCTGGAACACGGTCGCCGACTTGGCGGGGTTGTCATCGCCGTAGTACACGGACTTGTCGACCGTGCCACCGACCCACGACATCTTCGGGTACTTGCGCGTGAGGTACGGGCCCATGGCCTTGATCCAGGAGTTCTGGTTGGCCGCGGTCGCCGCTGCGGAGAGGATCGCGATCTTGCCCTTGTCGCCGGTGGCGGAGGCGATCCAGTCGACCTCAGCTGTGCCGATGCGGTCGCTGGCGGCAGGGAGGATCGACACCGTGCGCGCCTTGGCGTCCGTCACGTCCGCGTCAGAGGTGACGACTGCAATGCCCTTGGCCTGCGCCTTCTTCAACGAGGGGACGATGGCGTTCTGGTCCGCCGCTGAGATGACGAGCGCGTTGAACTTCTTCTGGATGACCTGGTTGATGAACTGGACCTGTGCGGGGCCAGTCGCCTCGGTGGGGCCGAGGTAGGTGCAGGTCGCCTTGATTTGCTTGCAGGCCTTCTGAGCACCCTGGTTCCATGCCGTGAAGTACCCGTTGTTGATCGACTTCGGCATGATGGCGATCTTCAGGCCGGTCTTGATGCCCGTGCTTGCCGCGTTTGCCGGAGCCGCGACGGAGACCGCTGTCGCGAGCGCGACAACGGCGGTGATCGCCTTGAGACCCTTGTGTTGCATTCACTGACTCCCTTTAGTGAACCCCCATCGTGATCGACAGGGGAATCGTTGGGACTAGCCGCGGATTGCGGCCAGTCGTTCGCGTCGTCGCCGCGCCACGGCAGCGAGTTGCGGGATGGTGACGGACGCGAGCAGCAGTCCGCCGGCGACCACCTGCAGTGCATTGGCCGAGAAGTTGCTCAACTGCAGGAGCGAGCGAATCGCGCCGAGCTCGACCACTGCTGCCAGCACACCCCACATGGTCCCCACGCCACCGGCCACTGCCACCCCACCGAAGAGGCAGGCGGCGATGACGGACAGCTCATAGCCCATCGCGCCGTCGGGCGACGCACTCGCGAAGCGCAGCGTGTACACCAGTCCGGCAACCGCCGACATGAACCCAGTGGCCACGAAGATCATGAACTTCACCCGTTGGACCTGAATGCCGCTGAACTTGGCGGCCTCAGCATTGATGCCGATGGCGTAGGTCCAGCGCCCGAAGCGCGTGAAGTGCAGGATGTAGAGCGCGGCCGAACCGAAGACCACAACCAGGATGAAGGACCATGGGAACACCGTGTGCGGGATGGTGTTGGCGCCGAGGTCCGTCCACGATGACGGGATCTCACTCACCGGGGTGTTGCCCAGGAGCACCCAGCACAGGCCGCGATAGAGCGCCATGGTGCCAATGGTGACCGCGAGCGATGGCAGACCGATGCGGGTGACCAGGAATCCGTTGAAGGCGCCGCACAGGATGCCGGTGCCGAGACCGGCCAGCACGGCCAGCCACATCGGAGTGCCGCCGCGAACCAGGACCCCGATGACATCGCTGGAGAGTGTGAGCGTCGAGGCCACGGACAGGTCGATCTCACCGGTGATGATGAGGAAGGCCATGGCGAGCGCGATGAGCAGGAGCTCCGTGACGTCCTCGAGCACGAAGGTGACGTTGTCAGCACCGATGAACTCGGGCGACACCCGTGAACCGACGACGAAGGTGAGGAGGAGCAGGATGATGAGGCCGCGATCCCAGGTGAGGCGGAACTTCATGCTGCCACCGCCCGAATGGTCCGCGTGGTCGCGTTTCTGGAGGCGATCACGCGATCGAGCGTGATGGCGGCGAGCAGCAGCATGCCGGCCACCGCCTGCTGCCAGAACTGGGAGACGCCGACGGCGCCCAGGGCCAGCGTGATGCCCTGCAGCAGCAGGGCGCCGATGATGGCGCCGTAGGGGGTGCCGATGCCACCGGCGATGGCCACGCCGCCGACCACGCAGGCGGCAACGACGCTGAGTTCGATGCCGGTTCCCGTGGTTGCATCGGCGGCACTGAAGCGTGCGAGCAGGACGATGCCGGCGATGGCGGCGATGACGCTGTTGATCACGAAGGCTCCGAAGATGCGACGGCGGACTGCAATGCCCGCCAGCTTGGCGGCCTCGAAGTTCGAACCAATGGCGTAGAGGTCGCGCCCAGGCCTGGAGAAGCGCAGGTAGAGCCCAGCCACGATCATGAGCAGCAGGGCCGCGATGAACAGGTGCGGCACTCCGAGAGTGAGGTCAGAGCCAAGGGAGATGATCGGGCGCGGCAGGTTGTCGGCCGTGATGGTGGTGCCGCCGGCGACATTGTTGAAGATCCCGCGCACCGCGTACAGCGAGCCGAGGGACACCACCAGGCTGGGGAGTTCCAGATACGCCACGAGCAAGCCGTTGAAGATGCCAACCATTGCCCCCACGACCAAGCCGAGGAGGATCGCCAGTGGCAGACCCATGTGGTTGGTCGTCCAGTTGCCGACCAGGAAGGCCACGAAGCCCGCGGTGGAGCCCACCGAGATGTCGATGTGCTTCATCACGATGATGAAGGTCTGGCCCACAGCCATGGTGGCCACCACCGCGGTGCCGACGAGGATGTCGCGCATGCTGGCAGCGGTGAGGAACTGGCTGTTGCTCAGACCGGTGACCAGGATGACGAGCACGAAGGCGAGGGCAACCGGGAACTCACGGATGGCGAAGAGGCGCTTCATGCCGACACCACGCTGCCGGTGGCCGCATGCATGATGCGCTCCTGCGTGGCCTCGGCCCGCTCGAACTCTCCGGTGATGTGGCCCTCACGCATGACGATGATGCGGTCCGCCATCCCGAGCACCTCAGGCAACTCGCTGGAGATCATGAGCACGGCCATGCCCTTCGATGCCTCCGTGGAGAGCAGACGATGCACCTCCGCCTTGGTACCGACATCGATGCCGCGCGTGGGCTCATCCACGATGAGCAGCTTGGGATTCGTGGCCAACCACTTGCCCAGCACCACCTTCTGCTGGTTGCCGCCGGAGAGCTGTTGGACGGGGTTGGCGAGGTCGGAGAACTTCACCTGCATGCGGGCAGCCCATTGCTGGGCCAGTGTTCGCTCCGCGCCTTTGGTGATGAGCCCTCGTCGACTCAGGGCCTTGAGCCGGGTCATGGCGAAGTTTCGGGATATGGCGGAGGGCATGAACAGGCCCTCCTGGCGACGGTCTTCGGGGACCAGGGCCACCCCGAGTTCCATGGCAGCGCTGGGGCGGTTGGCCGGCAGCGGCGCGCCCTTGAACTCCACGCTCCCGGAGTCGTAGTGATCGACTCCGAAGATGGCACGGACCACCTCGCTGCGACCGGAGCCGACGAGCCCGGCCAGACCGACGATCTCACCGGCGCGCACCTCGAAGCTGAT
>JAJXSV010000062.1 GCA_021784375.1 Actinomycetes bacterium
GAGGTTCCCATCAATCCCGCCTCCTGCTGGGCCCTGCACCGCAATTCACTGCACGACGTGAACCTGGGCAGCCACCTCAACCCGCCCTGCCACTTCCTGCGCGATGAGCACCTGCCCTACGTGTGCGTCCCCTTGCTGGCCCAGGGGCAGGCGCTCGGCATCATGCACGTGGTGGCCGAGCAGGCGCCGCCATCCCGCGACCGCTTCACGCACCTGGCTCGAGCCACGGGCGACAGCATCAGCCTCGCGCTCGCGAACATCCGCCTGCGCGAGAACCTGCAGGAGCTGTCGACGCGCGATCCCCTGACGGGCCTGTACAACCGGCGCTTCCTGGAGGACGCCCTGGTGCGTGAGCTGAGCCGGGCCGGCCGCACCGACCGCATGGGCGTGGTGGCCATGATGGACATCGACCACTTCAAGATGTACAACGACACCTACGGCCACGATGCGGGCGACGCCGTGCTCGTCGCCTTCGCCGCCCAACTCAAGGGCTTCCGCGGTTCGGACCTACCCTGCCGCTACGGCGGCGAGGAGTTCCTGCTCGTGCTCACGGACCTCACCATGGAGCAGGCCCAGGTGCGCATGGAGAAGTTCCGCCTGGAGATCGCCGGCCTCAAGCCGCTGCACCACGGCAAGTCGATGCCGGGCATCACGGTGTCGATCGGGCTCGCACCCTTCCCGCAGAAGGGCGAGGACGCGGCCGCTCTCATCCGCCATGCCGACGCCGCCCTGTACCGGGCCAAGGAGGGTGGTCGCAACCGCATCGAGGTCGCAGACGGGCTGTTGAGCACCTGAGGCGCGCATCCCGCGGGTGATCCACCTGTGCTGGAATAGCCCGTGAGCAGAGGGGCGAATCCATGAATGCACGCGTGGGCGGCCTGCTGGTGCTCGTCATCAGCCTGCTCGTCATCTTCCTGCTCCTACGCGGTGCCCTCAAGGCGCCCAGCCGTCCGCGGCGGGGACTGCACGCGCACATCAACGCCGACGGCTCGGCCAAGCGGGCCTATCGCTCGGCCCCGGAAGCGGCAGCAGCGGCCGCGGAATACCAGCACGACTTCGGGCAACGCATGAACCCGTACAAGTGCGCGCAGGGTGACCACTGGCACATCGGGCACGCCCACTGAGCGTCGCCCCGTGGTGACGTCGAAGGTCGCCCGGCTAGGCCTTCCCGGTGAGGCGCAGGACGCAGGCGTCCGGTTCCGCGAAGGGGTGGATGGACGAGCCGTCATCCGCCGCGCCCAAGCCCGCGAGCACGCCCCTCACGAGCCCGAGGTGCACGGTGCACACGACGTCGGGCTCCTCCCGCGCGGCATCGAGCAGCGGGCAGCGACGCAGTCGCATGGTTGTGCCTCGTCGGTCCGCAAGCGGATCGAAGCCGAGTTCCGCGAGCATCCGCAGCAGTCGACGACGGGCGGTGGCGGTTGTCACTGAGCGGGCATCCGCCACCAGCGCGCGGCCCCAGGCGTCGCCGGCGGCCAGCGCCTCACGTTCCGGGTGGCGGCTCGAGCGCTTGATCTGCGCTGCCAGGGCCAGTGCCAACGCGGTGTAGTGGCGCACGCGAGTGTCCGGCTCCGGCGTGGCGTCGACGGCGGAGTAGGCCCAGCCCGGCCGTCCGCGCCCGTTCACCGGTGCCGGTTCACGGGTCGCCAGCCCGCGGTCGACGAGCGCCTCCAGGTGCTCACGCACGGTGTTCACGTGCTGTCCGAGCTGTTCGGAGAGCGCGCTGGCCGTGGTCGCTCCAGCGAGCTGCTGCAACTGCTCGAGGACCTTCGAGCGAGCCGGCGTGAGGGGCGCGTTGTCGCGCTCATGACGCATCGGGGCGGGGCCGATTATTTTCACGGAGCAAAGTGTAGTAATTTCAGGGGCGGAGAACACAACGCCACACCAAGGAGATCATCGTGGATGTCGTCATCGCATCGAGCGCTGCGGACGCAGCGGCCGTCGAGGCCGTCAAGCACCATCATGCACAACTCGCAGGCGCGCTCGAAGCGCTCGTCGAGGCCACCGTCACCGCCGTCGGTCGCCTCGGCGACGATGGCGCGCATCCGCTCACCACGGCACGCTTGGCGCTGTTGCGCTTCTGTGACGAGGAGTTGCTGCCGCATGCCGCGGCCGAGGAGCAGTCCATGTACCCCGCCGGGGGCGCCTTCGACATCGGGACCCTGCTCGTCGAGGCCATGACCGCTGAGCACCGCGTGATCGGTGGACTGGTGGAGCGGATCCGCAGCGAGGACAGTCCGGTCCGCATCGCCTCGACGGCGGTGGCCCTGCGCGTGCTCTTCGGCTCGCACCTAGCGAAGGAGAACGACATCATCCTGCCCCTGCTCGCAGCCGAGCCGAGCGTCTCGGTGGCGGCGCTGCTCGATGGCATGCACGAACTGCTCGGCGGTGAAGCGCAGGCGGATGAGCACGCCGAGGGCGCCGCAGGCGGTTGTGGGGGGACGTGCGGTTGCGGTGGGGCGGCCGCTGACGCGGCGCCGGAACTCGACCTCCGTGCCGTCCCGCACTCGGTGCGACATGCCACGGCGTTCGGTGCGGTGGGAGCCATCGCCACGGGCCAGTCGCTCGTGCTCGTGGCGCCGCATGACCCGCTGCCCCTCCTCGGCCAGATCGAGGCGCGCGAGCCGCAGGCCTTCACCATCAGCTACGTGGAGCGCGGGCCCGAGGCCTGGCGCGTGCGCCTGAGCCGCGTCTAGGACGCCAGGGGCGCGTACACACGTTCGCGCAGCAGGTCAATGACGGCCTGCAGTGCACCGAGCGGCGGCGTCGCAGGGATGCCTGCGGCTGCCGCCGCCGCGGCGATGCGGTCCGGGAGGATGCCGGGCTGCAGGACGAAGGCGATGACGCCGACCGCGCCCGTCTCCGCGATGGCGTCGGCCACCCGGGGGTGGGCCTGCGCGGCATAGCCCACCGTGACCGGCTGGCGGAGGCGGACAGCCAGGGCCCGGGCCAGTTGCTGCAAGGCGAGTTGCGCGCTGGCATCCCTGGTTCCGGCCGCGGCCAGCACCAAGGGGCCGGCGGGCAGCCGGGCGGCGCCGTCGAGCGCCAGTTCGAGGGCGGGCCCGAGGGGCTCCGCCAGCACGACCTCCCGATCCAGGGCCCTGACCAGTCGCGGCACATCGACGCGCGCATGGAAGGCGCGTGACAGCAGCATCGGCACCACGACGATCTCGCCCGCTGTGGCCGGAATGGCGGCCACCGCCTGCTGCAGCGTGGGGTGGGCGAGGTCCAGGTAGGCGACGCACACCTCGACACCCGGGAGGGCGGCGGACAGGGCACTCGCGATCTCGCGCGTGACCACGTCCGCACGGGGGTCCCGACTGCCGTGACTGAGCAGGACGACGGCGGTCATGTCAGGGCCGGGAGCGCGGGGATGTCGGCACGTGCATGCCACGAGAGCCTGTCATATCGTCCAGTTCCCGCCCAGTGCGGCAGCCACCAGGCCCGCACCGAGGACGTCACCGGACTGCTCGTCGATGAGGGCGAAGGAGCCCGTCCGTCGTGAGTCCTCGTAGGTGTCGTACGCGACCGGCACCGCCAGTCGGATGCGCACACGACCGATGTCGTTGAGCTCCAGTTGCGCGACGGGCACGGGCTCGAAGCTGTCGATGTCGAAGCCATCGACCAGGTCCTCGACGATGGCACGGACGAGTGCGGTGCCGATGCGCACGTACACGCGGCGTCCCGGCTTCAGCGGCCGTTCGGCGAGCCAGCACACGGTTCCCAGCAGTTCCTCGCGCGCCGTCACCTCGCTGCTCGCCTTCGCCAGCAGGTCGCCGCGCGTCACGTCGATGTCGTGCTGGAGGCGGAGCACGACCGACTGTGGCGCGATCGCCTCCGCGAGCGCGCCGTCGTACGTGTCGATGCCCGTGACCACGGACTCGATGCCGGCGGGATGCACGATCACGCGATCGCCGACCGCGATGCGTCCTCCGGTGATCTGGCCGGCGTATCCGCGGTAGTCACGGTGGGAACCGGTGCGGGGGAGGATCACGGTCTGCACGGGGAAGCGGAATTCACCTTGCTGCTCAAGCACTTCCACGGATTCCAGGAAGTCGAGCAAGGTGGGGCCCGAGTACCACGGCACATGCGTCGAGGGTGCCGCGATGTTGTCGCCGAGCAGCGCCGACACGGGGATCGCGGTGACGTCCCGGATGCCGAGCGCGCGCCCCAGCAGCAGGAACTCGGTCTCGATGCGCCGGAACACGCGCTCGTCCCAGTCCACGAGGTCGAACTTGTTCACGGTGAGCACGACGTGTTGCACGCGCATGAGGGCGGCGATGGCGAGGTGGCGCTTGGTCTGCTCGAGGATGCCGTGGCGCGCATCGACGAGCACCACGACGACGTCGGCCGTGGAGGCGCCGGTGACGGTGTTCCGCGTGTACTGCACGTGCCCCGGGCAGTCGGCGAGCACGAACTTGCGCCGTGGCGTGGCGAAGTAGCGGTACGCGACATCGATGGTGATGCCCTGCTCGCGCTCCGCGCGCAGGCCGTCCGTCACGAGTGACAGGTCAAGGGCACCGTTGCCACGGCCCACGCTCGCGCGCTCCACCGCTTCGATGGTGTCCGCGAACAGCGACTTGGTGTCGAACAGCAGGCGACCCACGAGCGTGGACTTGCCGTCGTCGACCGAGCCCACCGTGGACAGGCGCAGGAGCCCGGTGTCGATGGCTGTTTCCGTCGTCATCAGAAGTACCCCTCTCGCTTGCGATCTTCCATGGCGGCCTCGGAGGCGCGATCGTCCGCTCGTGTCGCACCGCGTTCGGTGAGGCGGCTCTCACCGATCTCCCGGATGATCGTCGCCACGTCGGCCGCCGCGGAGACGACAGCCCCGGTGCAGCTCATGTCGCCCACGGTCCGGTAGCGCACCACCTGCCGCTGCAGCTGCTCGCGCGGACCGGGTCCGCCCCAACGGCCCGGCGCCAGCCACATGCCGTCACGTTGGAAGACCTCGCGCTCGTGCGCGTAGTAGATCGAGGGCAGGTCGATGCCCTCGCGCTCGATGTACCGCCACACGTCCAGCTCGGTCCAGTCCGACAGCGGGAACACGCGCACGTGCTCGCCGGGCAGGTGCCTGCCGTTGTAGAGGTTCCACAGCTCGGGACGTTGACGGCGCGGGTCCCAGCCGCCGAAGGAGTCGCGCAGCGAGAACACCCGTTCCTTGGCGCGCGCCTTCTCCTCGTCCCGACGTCCGCCACCGAGGACGGCGTCGTACCTGCCGTCCCGGATGCTCTCCACGAGCGGCAGCGTCTGCAGCGCGTTGCGTGAGCCGTCGGGCCGCTCAGCCAACTCGCCGCGATCGATCCAGTCCTGGACCTGCGCCACCCTGAGCGTGAGGCCGAGGCGGTCGACGGTGCGGTCCCGATACTCGATGACCTCCGGGAAGTTGTGACCGGTGTCGACGTGCAGCAGGGTGAATGCCGGCAGTGCGGGGTGGAAGGCCTTGAGTGCGAGGTGCAGCATGACCGCGGAGTCCTTGCCACCGGAGAAGAGCAGCGCCGGGCGCTCGAACTGGCCTGCCACCTCGCGCAGGACGTGGATGGACCAGGCCTCGAGCAGGTCGAGGCTCGTGAGGGTCGGTGTGCTCATAGGTGAAGCCCGCATTCCGTCTTGCCCTGCCCCGCCCAGCGACCCGACCGCGGGTCTGCGCCATCCGCCACCGGGGAGGTGCAGGGGGCGCAGCCGATCGAGGGATACCCGCGATAGATCAAGGGGTTCACCGGGACGTCGTTGGTGATGATGTATGCGGTGAGCTCGTCGTCGGTCCAGGCCGCCATGGGGTTGATCTTGACCATGCCCCGCCGCTCGTCGAACTCCACGAGTTGCGTGTTGACGCGCGTGGGCGCATCGACACGGCGCACGCCGGTCACCCAGGCCTGGTAGCCGGCGAGGCCGCGGTTCAGTGGCTCGACCTTGCGCAGCGCGCAGCAGCGATTGGGGTCGCGTGCGAAGAGGTCGGGACCGTGCTCGGCCGCCTGTTCGGCGATGGTCTGCAGTGGGTGGATGTCAATGATGCGGACGTCGACCCGCCGGGCCACATCGTCGCGCGTGGCGAGGGTCTCGGCGAAGTGGTAATCCGTATCGAGGAAAAGCACGTCGACACCCGGTGCCTGCGTGGCGACGAGGTGCGAGAGGGCGCCGTTCGCCATGGACTCGGCCACGATGATGGAGCGACCGAAGGCCTGCACGGCCCAGGCGATGGCGCTGTTCGCGTCGACGGAGACGGCGTTGCCCTCGGCCACCAGGGCCTCGAGTTCGCTGCGGGTTCGGTGACTCATTGCAGCAGGCCCTCCTCGGCTCGCACGGCCCACTGCGCGAAGGACTCGTCGCCTTCGGCATTCGCCTCATAGGTGTGCAGCAGTCGCTCCACATAGTCGGGGAGGTCGCTGGCCTGGATGCGCAGGCCGCGCACCGTGCGGCCGAATCCGGCCGCTTGGCCGAGCGCCCCGCCGAGGTGGACCTGGAAGCCCTCGACATCGTCGCCCTGCTCGTCCACGGTGCGGACGCCCTTGAGTCCGATGTCCGCCACCTGGATGCGGGCGCAGGAGTTGGGGCAGCCGTTCACATGGATCGACAGGGGCTTGCCGTAGCCCGGGAAGCGCTGCTCCAACTCGCCGACGAGTGCGGTGGCGCGCGCCTTGGTCTCGACGATGGCCAGCTTGCAGAACTCCACGCCGGTGCAGGCCATGGTCCCCCGCCGGAAGTTCGATGCGTCCCCGATGGCCAGACCGAGGGCCTCGAGCCCGGACACCGTCGCCTCCACTGCGGCGGGGTCGACATCGAGCAGCACGAGCTTCTGGTGGGCGGTGAGGTTCACCCGATCGGAGCCCGCAGCCTGGGCGAGGTCGGCCAGCGCCAGCAGGGTGGCGCCCGTGAGCCGGCCCACGACGGGAGCGGCACCGATGTAGAAGCGCCCGTCGCGTTGCGGGTGCACGCCGACGTGGTCGTTGCGCCCGTCGATCGGTGGCTTCGGCGCGGGGCCGTCGATGAGCCTGCGTTGCAGGTACTCGGTCTCGAGCACCTCGCGGAACCTGGTGGTGCCCCAGTCCGCGAGCAGGAACTTCAGGCGCGCCTTGTTGCGCAGCCGGCGGTAGCCGTAGTCGCGGAAGATGCTGATGACGCCCACCCACACGGCGGGCACCTCCTCGAGCGGGACCCACGCGCCGAGCCGCTCCGCCAGGCGCGGGTTCGTGGAGAGGCCCCCACCCACCCAGAGGTCGAAGCCCGGGCCGTGCTCGGGGTGCACGACACCCACGAAGGCCACGTCGTTGGCCTCGTGCGCGACATCGAGCCGGGGCGAGCCGGAGATGGCGGTCTTGAACTTCCGCGGCAGGTTGGAGAAGGCGGGGTCGAGGATGTGCTTGGCATGGATCTCCTCGATGGCCCAGGTGCCGTCGACGATCTCGTCCACCTCGACGCCGGCTACCGGCGAGCCGAGGATGACGCGGGGGGTGTCACCGCAGGCCTCGCCCGTGGTGAGCCCGACCGCCTCCAGGCGGCGCCAGATCTCGGGGACGTCCTCGATGCGGATCCAGTGCAGTTGGATGTTCTGCCGATCCGTGACGTCAGCGGTTCCCCGCGCGAACTCCACGGAGATGGATCCGATGGTGCGCAGTTGCTCGAGCGAGAGACGACCCCCATCCGAGCGCACGCGCAGCATGAAGTGCCGGTCCTCGAGTTCCTCCGGTTCGAGCGAAGCCGTGCGGCCACCGTCGATACCGGGCTTCCGTTGCGTGTAGAGGCCCCACCAGCGCAGGCGACCGCGCAGGTCGTCGGAGGGGATGGAGGCGAAGCCCTGGATGGCATACGTGGACTCGACGCGGGCACGCACGTTGAGCCCGTCATCGTCGGCCTTGAAGACCTCGTTGGCGTTCAGCGGCTCCCGGCCATCGACGGCCCACTGGCCCTCGGGCTTGGCGCTGCGGGCAGGGCGGACTGGTACCTCGGGCATGACTGCTCCTGGGGGGGTTGGAGGGATGCGGGCGGACAGCAGGTCAGCGACAGCGCATGGCGGCAAGGCGCATGAGGTCGACGTGCAGTCGACGCGTGAAGCGCATGGCCCGGATCTCCATGCGCTGACGGTAGGTCGTCCAGTGCGGCGCGTGCGGCCCCCTCCAATGCGCGACACGCGCGCTGCCCAGCCTTCGCAGGTGCGATCCGCTCGCCTGCGCAGGAGGTGGCCGCCTGAGGGATGCGCCACACCGGCGGAAATGTCGTCCGCGAGGCGATGGAGCCGCCAAGGACCTCGCACTACGCTGGCGGACGACACCCCAGGAGACGAGGTGATTCGGTGGGACAGCGCCGACGCACTGACAGCCTCGACCCCATCGTGCTTGCGCGGATCGCGCGCGCCATCTGTGTCGCGGTCATCGCGCTCGGGGCAGTCGTCTGGCTGGGCTGGGCCCTCGGCATGGACCTCCTCACTCGCTTCATCCCCGACTCACCACCCGTCCGTCCCTGGACCGCGCTCTGGCTCATCTGCTTGGCGGTCGCCGCCTCCCTGCAGATCACGCCACGGGAGACGCGCAAGCGCTATCGCACGGCCCGCGTGCTCGCGCTCGCCATCGGGATGATGGCGCTCGTGGTGCTCGTGGAGTACGCGCATGGCGGCATCCGGGACATCGACCGCTGGTGGTTCGGGGAGGCCGTGCAGCGATCGCCACTGCCCTTCCCCGGGCGCCCTTCGCAGCAGACCGCGGTGCCCACGCTCTTCCTGGCCCTGGCGGTGGCGCTGCTGCGCATCGAGCGCCGCTGGGTGCAGCCGACGCGGTTGGTCCTCATGGCGTTCGGGGCGCTGGTCCCGGTCGTCGCCGTCACAGCGGACATCTTCGGGGGGACCGGGGCCGTGCGCTTCAACGCATCGGTGCGGACCGCCCCGGCCACTGCGCTCGGACTGGTCATGGTGGCGGCCGTCGTGGTGCTCGCCCGGCCCGACGCGGTGCCCATGCGTTGGTTCATGACCAGGCCCGACACCGCGTCGCTGCTCCGCCTGCTGGTCGTCCTGCTGGGGTTTCCGTTCACCCTGTGGACCGCGCGCACGGTGCTCGTGCTGCTCGGTGCGAATGTGCAGACCGGTCAGGTCTTCTCCATCGCGTTCAGCACGGTGGTCGTCGCGGTGGCCGTGTTCGTGGTGAGCCGACGGCAGCAGCAACTCATCGGCGAGCGCATGGCCATGGTCGAGGACCTGCGCGAGGTCACCGATCGCTACCGGCTGCTCGCCGAGAACTCGTCGGACGTCATCATGCTGGCGTCGCCGGAGACGCTGCTCAAGTGGGTGTCGCCATCGGCCCTGCCCATGCTGGGCTGGGAGCCGCATGAGCTCATCGGGCACCTGGCCACGGAGTTCCTGCACCCCGACGACGTGGACGCGGTGCGCGAGTCCGTGGCATGGAGCGATGCGACCGGCACCGCGATCCGGCCGCGCTACCGCTGGCGGCGACCGGACGGGTCGTATCGCTGGATGGAGGCCGTGGGACAACCCGTGGAGGACGACGGGACCGGAACGCCCGGCCGCGTGGTGCAGTTGCGCGACATCGACGCGGAGGTGGCGACCCAGCGGGCGCTGCATGATTCCGAGGCCCGCTACCGATTGTTGGCGGAGAACGCCAGCGACCTCGTGCTCTCCATCTCGGAGGAGGGGACGCTCACCTGGGCCTCGCCCTCGGCGCTGTCCGTGCTGGGCTTCGCACCCCTGGAGTTGCTGGGCCGCCCGGCGCGCTCGATCGTGCATCCCGATGACCTGGGCGTTGTCAAGGGTTACCGGGAACAGCTCATGAGCGGCCGGCCACGGGCGGTGCGCGTGCGCCTGGCGACCAAGCAGGGCGCCTCGATCCGCTGCGAGGTGAGCGCCCGCCGCCTCGTGAACGAGGACGGCAGCGCTGGTGGCGTGGTCGCCGCGGTGCGCGACATCCGCGCGGAGATCGCGGCAGAGGAGGCCCTGGAGCGCGAGGTGGCCTTCGACGGGCTCACCGGGCTGCCGCGGAAGGATCCGGCGCTGCAACGGATCCGGGAGATGCTCGCGGAGCACGCGCAGAACGGCTGGTGGCTGCTCTGCGTGGGCGTGAACGGCATGACGCAGATCAACCAGGCGTACACGTACACGGCGGGCGACGAGGTGCTGAAGACGGTGGCTCACCGCCTGCTGGGCATCGTGGGCGCGCACGACCGGGTGGCCCGCATTGCCGGTGATGAGTTCGTGGTGCTGAAGCCCGACATCGTGACCGCGACCAAGGCTGCCGATGCGGCGGAGCGGATACTGGCGGCGGTGCGCGGCGGCGTCGTCGTGGGCGACACCGAGTTGCATGTGACTGCCTCCATCGGCATCGCCATGGCGCAATCGGACGATCCGGAGGAGCTGCTCCGCGATGCGACGGCAGCCATGCGCCAGGCCGCGCAGAAGGGGCCGGACCGCTGGGAGTTCCTCGACGGCAACGTCGGTGCGCAGACGCGGGAGGCCCTGCACATCCAGGGCGAGTTGCGGACAGCGCTGGCCGAGGGACGCATCGAGGCCTGGTTCATGCCCATCGTCGAGTTGCCGAGTCGGCGGGTCGTGGGCTACGAGGCGCTCACCCGCTGGCCCCGAGCCGATGGTTCGGTATGGGGACCGGACCTGTTCCTCGACATCGCCGAGCGCAGCGGGCTCATCGCGGAACTCGATCACACGGTGTTCATGCAGACGCTGGCGGCGGCGAAGCACGCGCCCGCGGAGATCACGTACAGCTACAACGTGTCCGCGACCTCGCTGGGCTCCGATGCCTTCCCGGGGTGGATCGCCGAGGAGGCCGGCCGC
>JAJXSV010000063.1 GCA_021784375.1 Actinomycetes bacterium
CGAACCGTGGCGCTCGACCCTCGCAATGCCCAGTTCAAGCGGCTGCTCGTCCAGGACCTGGCCGCTGCCTAGTCCGCGATCAGCGGCGCGCCCAGGCCCGGATGGGGCCGCTTCGCGTCATGCTCCGCCAGGCCGCGGAGGCGTCGAGGGCCCGGCTCAGTGCCGGGTAGCGCCCGGTGGGCATGGCCACGCATTGGGCGCCGGCGGGTACCAGTGTCCCGGCGTGCGCTCGCAGGAGCAGGTCGCGGTCGGCCACCATGCGGGCCGGACCCCAGTAGTCGAGCCGTCCGTCGATCCAGGGCTGCAGATCGGGGCGGACCAGGACGGCCACCGAGCCCGTGCCGTCGTCGGAGAAGAGACGGCAGTGCTGGGGCAGCGAGGTCAGTGCCGGCGCCTCCAGGACGGCGTACGCCCTGGGTGCGAAGACGATGGCGAGGGGCAGGCAGGTGACCGCCAGCGCCGTGAGCACATTGCGCCAGTAGGCCTCGTGCAGGCGCTCGCCCAGCCGGTGTTCGAGCCGGGCCGTGAGGCGCGGTGGCAAGCCGCTGCTGAGGGTCACGGCCATCGCGGGCATGGCGATGGACATGGCCAGGAAGGAGAAGCGTTCGGCCGTGGCTCCTGCGACCTGGGCAGCCAGGGCCATGCCGATGAGCAGCGCGAGGAGCGAACGACCGGATCCGCCCCCGCGCAGCGCGCGCAGCGAGAGCAGCAGGAGCAGCCAGCCGGCGAGGTACGCGCCGAGCGCCGCGCTTCCGAGGCTCCCCGGCGGGGACCACTCGGTGATGACGCCGCGACCCGCAGACGCGACCCGACCGACCTGCTGCCAGACCGCGGGCCCCAGCGGCCCGGTGGACGCACCGACGATGGCCGCGGCCCCCCCTGCGACGGCGAGGGCGCCACCGCGTCGACCGTGGCCGACCGCCAGCCAGGCGAAGCCGGCGGCCACGCACAGCGAGTACGCAGTCCAGGATGCGTGAAGTCCGATGCCCACCCAGGCGACGGCGAAGGAGCCGAGCGAAACCTTGGCGAGGGCGGTGGGCAGGGAGGTTGCGGCCAGCTTCGGGAGCAGGCGGTGGAACGCGGCCAGGGCCACGAGCAGCAGGACCACGGCGGGCAGGGCGGCCCGACCGGTCCAGGACGGTGGTTCGATGGCGAGGCTCAGGAGCAGGGCGATCGCGACGGCCGGCGTCGCCGCGCCGAGCGAGCGTGCCACCCAGGCCAGGCCCAGCGCGCAGAGGAAGAGTGTCACCACGGTGAGCGCGATGAGGCCGGGGCGACCGAGGTGCCAGGCCAGGCCGGCGAGGATCTCCCAGAGCGGCGAGGTCGGAGCGAAGTTGCCCGGCACGGGTGCCCAACTCCAACGATCGGCGTGCACGAAGCCGCCACCGGCCAGCACCTGCTGGCCCTCCCGCGCCATCCAGAACAGATCGGTCTCGGCGTCCGTGGCGGCACGCACGAGGGCCATGAGGAGGGCGGTGCAGGGGAGTAGGGCCCCGTGTCGCAGCAGGTCGACAAACCGCCGGACCCCGCTGTGCATGGCGCCAGCGTACGAGCAGTGCGGCCCGGCGGCCGTGCGGCCCACGCAACGGGCGATTTGTGCCGACAGCGCAACGGTCGGTACCGTATGCCCTTGCGTCCGAACGCGTGCGCCCGCATGCGTAACGGAGGCAGTCGCGCCGCGCCCAATGGCTTCCCCTGAGGGCCGGTGCCCCCAAATGAACGAACGAAGGTTATTGCTGTGCGCACATTCCAGCCGTCGGCCGCCACGGTCGAGCGTACGTGGTACGTCATTGACGCCCAGGACGTGGTCCTCGGACGCGTTGCCACCCAGGCTGCTGCGCTGCTGCGCGGCAAGCACAAGCCGACGTTCGCGCCGCACGTCGACTGCGGCGACTTCGTCATCATCATCAACGCCGAGAAGGTGGCGCTGTCGGGCCAGAAGCTGCGCGACAAGTACGACTACCGGCACTCGAACTTCCCGGGTGGCCTGACCGCGACCTCCTACGGTGACCTCATCGAGAAGAACCCGCGTCGGCTCATCGAGAAGGCGGTCAAGGGGATGCTCCCGCACAACCGCCTCGGCCGTCAGTTGTCGAGCAAGCTCAAGGTTTACGCGGGTCCCGAGCACCCGCACACGGCGCAGAAGCCGGTGCCGTTCACGATCACCCAGGTTGCCCAGTAACCACGCGGTGGTTGGGACTAAGGAACAGACATGACCGAAGAGATGTACACCACCGAGACCGAGGCGCCGGCCAAGGCCACGCGCGGCGCTGCCATCGCACCCGCCAATGCGACCGGCCGTCGTAAGGAAGCCATCGCGCGCGTCCGTCTCGTGCCGGGCACCGGACGCTGGACGGTCAACGGCCGCGACCTCGCGACCTACTTCCCGAACAAGCTGCACCAGCAGGCCGTGAACGAGCCCTTCAAGCTCACCGAGCTCGAGGGTCGCTACGACGTCATCGCGACGCTCGTCGGCGGTGGCGTGAGTGGTCAGGCCGGGGCACTGCGCCTTGGCATCTCCCGTGCCCTCAACGAGATCGACCGTGAGGTGCTGCGCCCCGAACTCAAGAAGGCCGGCTTCCTCTCGCGGGACGCCCGCGTGAAGGAACGCAAGAAGTACGGCCTCAAGAAGGCGCGCAAGGCTTCGCAGTACAGCAAGCGCTGAGCGTCACCGAGTCTCCGAAGGGCCCCCGCCATCGCGGGGGCCCTTCGACGTTCCAGGGCCCCGCTCACCGTACTGTTGCCGCATGCAACTCGTGCGGCAGCGACTGCGGCTCTACGCGTTCGCCGGCGCCGCGGCCACCACCCTGGTGGCGAGTCCGGCAGGCACGGACGGCTTCGGCATGATGAAGCTGCTCACGCTCTTCCTGTTCTCCAGTACCTGCGGCGTGATGGCGGTCCCACTGCTCGGTGGGGCTTGGCGTGCCCGCCGCGGTGCGCTCCTGGCAGCAGGTGCCTTCGTGCTGGCCCTCTTCCTCGTCCTGTGTATCGATGGTGGCAACTACTTCCAGTCGGTCTACGGGGTCTTCGGTCGGGCCAACGGGCTGCTGGGCTACCTGTCGCTCACGGTCATGCTGCTCATCGTCGCGATCGGCTTCGAGGGCCCGATGCTGCCTTCGTTGCTCACGGCCCTGGTCTCCACGGGCGTCCTGCTCGGTGTCTACGGCACGGTGCAGACCCTCGGCCACGACCCCGTCGACTGGCAGCGCTCCTATGAGAACCCGCTGATCGGAACCTTCGGCAACCCCGATTTCTCGGCGGCCTTCCTCGGCCTGGCCGGGGTGGCTGCCCTGGCCCTCGCGGTGGACGCGTCGAGGGCACCGCGGCTGCGTGCGCCCGCCATGATCGTCACGGTCTGGCTCGTCTGGCTGGCCTGGCGCACCACCACCATCCAGGGCCTGCTCGCCTTCGCGGTGGGCTGCAGTGTCATGCTGGCCGTCTGGCTGGGGTCTCCGGAGCGCCCGTCGTGGCTGGGCCGCCTGCGCCTGCCGTACCTGTCGCTGCTGGCAGCCGGTGGGACCCTCTTCGCCCTCGGCATCGCGAACCGCGGGCCGCTTGCGAGCCGCCTCTTCGACAGCAGCGTCGAGCAGCGCCTGTACACCTGGCAGGCCGCGCTCAACATGTTCCGTGCCCGTCCATTCGCGGGCGTCGGCCTGGAGGCCTACGGCGACTGGTACCCGACGGTGCGGACGCCGGAGTCCATTCGCATCTTCGGGCAGGGCATGTTCTCCAACGAGGGGCACAGCGTGCTCCTCACCCTGCTGGGCACCGGTGGGCTGCTGCTGGCGGTGCCCTACGTCGGGCTGTGGCTGTTCGTCGGCTGGCGGGCCCTGCAGTTGAGCCGTCAAGCCAGCGGCCTGGCCACGGCCGGCCTCATCGCTGTGTGGGTCGCCTACCTGGTCGACACCCTGTTCTCCATGGACCAGCTGGGCGTTGCCGTGTGGGGCTGGCTGTTCGCCGGTGCCGTCCTGGCCGCGGGACGCCCGGCCCCCCCGGACTCCGTGCCGCAGGCGCGTCCGAGCCGTGCAGCGATGCTGGCGCGAGGGGCGGCGGTCGCGGGCATCGCCGCGCTGGTGCTCGCGGTGGGCCTGTTCCCGTTGCTCCTGGATCTCCGCATCACGCGGGCCGAGGCGCTCCCCGTGCACGACGCTCGCTCGCGCGCCGCTGCCCTGTCGGCCCTGCTCGAGGTCGCCGACCGGACCCCCGAACCCGTGCGCCTGGTGAGCATCGCCAACCGCCTGCAGGAGATCGGCGCGGCCCCGCAGGCCCTCGCCCTGGCCCTGCGCGCCGCCGCCAGGTTCCCGGGGGAGGTCACGGTGTGGCGCTGGATCGCGCAGTACTACGAGCACGCCGGACAAGGGGCGATGGCCGTGACGGCACGCCGGCACATCGCACTCCTCAACCCCTTGGATCCCGACAACAGCAGCGCGCTGGCCCGGGACCGGGAAGCCGCCGCGACCTCCTAAACGCGGACGGTGCCGGGCCCGCTCGCGATGGTCGCCTACGGGCCCTGCGCGCTGCAGCCATGGCCCCTGCGGCCTCGCCGCTAGGCTCACGTTGTGGCTCGACTGTTTGGCACCGATGGTGTTCGCGGACTCGCGAATCGCGACCTCACCGCCGAACTGGCGCTCGACCTGGCCGTCGCCGCGGCCCACGTCCTGGCCGACGCGGGTGACTTCGCCGGCCACCGCCCCACCGCCGTCGTGGGTCGCGACCCCCGCATCAGCGGGGAGTTCCTCGAGGCCGCCGTGGTCGCCGGCCTGGCCAGCGCCGGCGTCGACGTCGTGCGCGTGGGCGTGGCTCCCACCCCCGCCATCGCCTTCCTCACCGGCCACACGGGAGCGGACATCGGCGTGGTCCTGTCCGCCTCGCACAACGCCATGCCGGACAACGGCATCAAGTTCTTCGCTCGCGGGGGCGCCAAGCTCGATGACAGCATCGAGGATGCCATCGAGGCCCGGCTCAACGAGCCCTGGCAGCGACCCACGGGGGCCGATGTCGGCCACATCATCGACGGCACGGAGATGGTGGAGCGCTACGTCGAGCACCTGGTGGGCTCACTCCCCAACCGGCTCGACGGGCTGCGGGTGGTGGTCGACTGCGCCAACGGGGCGGCCTTCCACGTGGCCCCGGAGGCCTACCGCCGGGCGGGGGCGGAGGTCATTGCCATCCATGCCGCCCCGAATGGCCTGAACATCAACGATCAGTGCGGTTCCACGCACCTGGAGGACCTGCAGCGCGAAGTGGTGGCTCGGCAAGCCGATCTCGGCATCGGACACGACGGCGACGCCGACCGCTGTCTCGCCATCGATGCGGACGGGAACGTCGTCGACGGCGACCAGATCATGGCGGTGCTCGCGCTCGCCATGCGCGACCGCGGGGCGCTGCGCGCGAACACCGTGGTGGCCACGGTGATGTCGAACCTGGGCTTCAAGATCGCCATGCGCGAGGCCGGCATCGGGCTCATCGAGACCGCAGTGGGCGACCGCTACGTGCTGGAGGCGATGCGCGCCTCCGCGTACACGCTCGGCGGCGAGCAGAGCGGTCACGTCATCATGCTCGACCACGCGACCACCGGCGACGGCACGCTCACGGCCCTGCACCTGATGGCGCGCATGGCGCAGACCGGGCGCACCCTTGCCGAGTTGGCGGCGGTCATGCACCAGCTCCCGCAGGTGCTCATCAACGTGAAGGACGTCGACAAGGCGCGGGTCGGCACCAACCAGGCCCTGAACACAGCGCTCACCAGTGCCGCCGAACGCCTGGGCGACAAGGGTCGGGTGCTGCTGCGACCGAGCGGCACGGAGCCGCTCGTGCGCGTCATGGTGGAGGCCCCCACCGCGGATCTCGCGCAGGAAGTGGCCGACGAACTGGTGGCCGTCGTCAGGGCCCAACTCTCCCTCTAAGGACTGATTATGTGCGGAATCGTCGGATACGTCGGACGCAAGCAGGCGGTTGATGTCGTCGTCGACGGGCTGCGTCGACTGGAGTACCGAGGCTACGACTCCGCCGGCGTGGCCCTGGTCGTGGATGGCTCGCTCCAGATCCGCAAGAAGGCGGGCAAGCTCTCCAACCTGCAGTCCGTGCTGGCCGCGGACCCGACGGCGCTCTCGAGCACCGGCATCGGGCACACCCGCTGGGCCACCCATGGCGGACCCACCGACGCCAACGCGCATCCGCATGTGTCCGAGGACGGCAAGGTCGCCATCATCCACAACGGCATCATCGAGAACTTCGCGGAGCTGCGCGCGGAGCTCACGGCTGCGGGGGTGCACCTGCAGTCGGAGACGGACACCGAGGTCGTCGCGCACCTGCTCGCAGGCGTGCTGCCGGGGACGGGCAATGATCTCGCCGAGGCCATGCGTCAGGTCTGCCGACGCCTTTCGGGTGCCTTCACGCTGGTGGCGGCGCACGCGGACATGCCGGACGTGGTGGTCGGGGCACGTCGCAACTCGCCCCTCGTGGTGGGTCGCGGTGCGGGCGAGAACTTCCTGGCGTCCGACGTCTCCGCCTTCATCGCGCACACGCGCCACGCCATCGAACTGGGCCAGGACCAGGTGGTCGAGCTGCGGCCGGACAGCGTCGTCATCACTGACTTCGATGGCGGGCCGGCCGAGGTCAAGGAGTACGAGGTCACGTGGGATGCCTCGGCCGCCGAGAAGGGCGGCTACGACACGTTCATGCTCAAGGAGATCCACGAGCAGCCCAAGGCGGTCGCGGACACCCTGCTCGGGCGCATCAAGAACGGCAAGCTCACCCTCGACGAGATCCAGTTCTCCGAGGAGGAACTGCGCTCGATCGACAAGATCATCATCACCGCCTGCGGCACCGCCTTCCACGCCGGGCTGATCGCGAAGTACGCGATCGAGCACTGGACGCGCGTTCCCTGCGAGGTGGAGTTGGCGAGCGAGTTCCGCTATCGCGACCCCATCCTCGACCGCCACACCCTCGTCATCGCCATCTCGCAGTCCGGCGAGACCATGGACACCCTGATGGCGCTCCGTTACGCCAAGGAGCAGGGCTCGCGGGTGCTCGCCATCTGCAACACCCAGGGCTCCACCATCCCGCGCGAGTCGGACGCCGTGCTCTACACGCACGCCGGTCCGGAGATCGCGGTTGCCTCGACCAAGGCCTTCCTCACCCAGATCGTCGCCGTATACATCTTCGCGCTCTTCTTCGCGCAGGTGCGCGGCAACATGTACGGCGACGAGATCACCCACCTCATCGGTCAGGTCGCAGACATGCCGCAGAAGGTGGACCTGGTGCTGGACACGGTCGAACCCATCCGCGCCCTGGCCCGCGCCTATGCGGACGCGCACTCCGTGCTCTTCATCGGCCGCCACGTCGGGTACCCGGTGGCGCTCGAGGGTGCCCTGAAACTCAAGGAGATCGCCTACATGCACGCCGAGGGCTTCGCCGCCGGCGAGCTCAAGCACGGCCCCATCGCGCTGCTCGAGGACGGCCTGCCGGTATTCGTGGTGGTGCCGCCCCGCGCGGGTCGGAGCGCACTGCACGAGAAGATGGTGTCGAACATCCAGGAGGTACGTGCCCGCGGAGCGCACACCATCGTGCTCGCGGAGGAGGACGACGAGAGTGTGGTCGCCTATGCGGACCACATCATCCGCATCCCCGCCTGTTCGACGTTGCTGCAGCCGCTCGTCGCCACCGTGCCATTGCAGGTCTTCGCCTGCGAGATGGCGACGCTCCGCGGCTTCGATGTGGACCAGCCGCGCAACCTCGCCAAGTCCGTGACCGTGGAGTAGTCGTGATCGTCGGCATCGGAGTGGACGTCGTTGACATCGAACGCTTCCGGACGGTGTCGATGCGCACGAGCGCATTCGCCGAACGCGTGTTCACCGACGTCGAGCGCTTCCACAGCGGTGGTGCACCGCGCTCGATGCCGTCGCTCGCCGCCCGCTTCGCCGCCAAGGAGGCGGTCGCCAAGGCACTCGGCGCACCCGCCGGGCTGGGTTGGCACGACGTCGAGGTCACGCGCGACGAGGCCAGCCGGCCGCGCCTCACCATCCGCGGGCACTCGCTGGAGATCGCGTCCGGATTGGGCGTGACCGACTGGCACCTTTCCCTCACGCACGACGCCGGCATCGCTGTGGCATACGTGATCGCGGAGCACCGCGAATGAACCTGCCGGTGCTCTCCGCAGACGCCGTGCGCGCTGCGGAACGGCAGTTCCCGGAAGCCCGGGACTCGGGATTGCTCATGCAGCGTGCGGCCACGGCGGTCGCCACCGAGTGCCTCACCATCCTCAAGGACAGCGGCGGCGTCGTCGGACGGCATGTGCTCCTGCTCCTGGGTCCCGGCGACAACGGCGGGGACGCGGCGTTCGCGGGGGCACGGCTCGCCCAGCGCGGGGCGGCGGTGTTCGCGCTCCCCGTCGCCGACCGCGTGCATGAGGAGGGTTCGCGCGCGTTGCGCGTCGCTGGTGCCCGCATGGTCGACGTCGACGGCGCCCTCGCGCTGTTCGATCGTGTGGACCTCGTCATCGACGGCATCGTCGGGTTGGGCTCCAGCCGTGCACTCACGGGCACCGCTGCCTTGATGGCGCGCGCCATCACCGACGCCCGCATCTTCACGGTGGCCATCGATGTGCCCTCCGGTGTCGACACCGATACCGGCGCAGTGCCCGGCGTGGCCATCGAGGCCGACATCACCATCACCTTCGGTGGCCTGCGGCGGGCCCATGTCATCGCACCCGCGGCCCTCAACTGCGGTGAGGTCCTGGTGGCGGACATCGGCGTGCCCATGCGATCGCTGGACATCGCCATCACCGGCGAGGGGCACTGGTTCGACCCGCCAAGGCCCGACGCCGACAAGTACGCGCGTGGCGTCGTCGGCGTCGTCACGGGCTCGCGCACGTACCCCGGTGCGGCGCTGCTGTCGACCGGCGCGGCCACGCACAGCGGCTGCGGCATGGTGCGCTACTTCGGCTCCGCCAAGGACGATGTGGTCGCCGCGCATCCGGAGGTCGTGGCCGCCGGGAGGTCCACCATCGGTTCATCGCAGCGCACGGCAGCCTGGCTCGTCGGGTGCGGCATGGGCCTCGACCGGAAGGCTGTCGAGGCCCTGCACACGGTCCTCGACATGCGCGCCCCGGTGGTGGTCGACGCCGATGCGATCACCTTGATCGGCAGGGAGAAGACGCTGCGTGCTGCGCTGCTGGCGAGGCGGGAGAGCGGCGACCTCACGCTCCTGACGCCGCACGCGGGCGAGGCCGCCCGCCTCGCGGCTGCACTCGGCCTGTCGATCGACCTGGAGGCCGACCGCCTGCGTGCTGCCAAGTTGCTGGCCCGCAGCCTCTCCTGCCTGGTGCTGCTCAAGGGGCCCTCGACGCTCATCACCGATGGCGCCAACTTCATCGCCACGCCGTTGCTCGGGGCCAGGCTGGCCACCGCGGGCAGTGGTGATGTGCTGGCCGGGCTGGTAGCCGGCGCCGCAGCGCGTTGGGCCGCGCAGGCCGCCTTCGGCCCGCGCGAGTTCATGGAACTGGCCGGTGCCAGCGCCCTCCGCCATGCGGCTGCCGCGGGCGTGGCCGACATCACCGCTTCCGATCTGCTGGTTGGGCTGGCCGACGCCTCGTCGGCCACAATGGCACCGTGATCAACCCCGTTGGCCCTGCCCGTGCCGTCGCCGAGATCGACCTGACGGCCTATGCCGCGAACGTGCGTGCGCTGAAGTCGTTGCTCGGCAGTGCCCAGCTCATGTGCGTGGTGAAGGCGGACGCCTACGGGCATGGTGCCGCTGAGTGCGCCCGGGTGGCCCGCGCAGCGGGAGCGGACTGGCTCGGCGTGGCCTTCGTCGACGAGGCCATCGACCTCCGGACGGGAGGCGACAGCGGTCCCCTGCTGGCGTGGCTGCTGGACGAGCACGACGACCTCGAGCGGGCGGTCGCGCTCGACATCGACCTCAGCGTGGCGAACGCCGCGCAGTTGCGCCGCGTCATCGCCGCCCACCGGGCTGCTGGTCGGCGCCCGCGCGTGCACATCGAAGTCGACACCGGCCTGTCACGAGGCGGGGCGGCGCCGGAGACCTGGCGGGCGCTGTTCCGGGAGGCGGCGCACCTCGACGTCGTGTCCATCTGGTCGCACCTCGCCTGCGCCGACGAGCCCGCGCATCCGGCGAACGACGCGCAGAGGGCCGAGTTCGAGCGCGCGCTCAGCGTGGCCGCTGCCTGCGGTGTGACGCCGCGCCTGCGCCACCTCGCCAACTCCGCGGCCGCGTTGACGCGACCGGACATGCACTATGACCTGGCGCGCATCGGCATGGCCTCCTACGGGGTCTCGCCCATGAATGACAACGCCGAGCAGTTCGGCCTGCGCCGCGTGATGACGGTGCGCGCGAGCATCGCCAACGTGCGCGATGTCCCCGCGGGTGCCGGCGTCTCCTACGGCCATCGCTACCTGACGACCCGGCCCTCGCGGCTGGCCCTGCTCCCGCTGGGCTACGCCGACGG
Source organism: Actinomycetes bacterium (assembly GCA_021784375.1). The sequence continues at coordinate 10,469 of JAJXSV010000063.1, forward strand.
ATTGCCGCGCGCAGGCACCAATGTCGCGCCGGTGGCGGTGCGCGGACAGCGCCTGACCGCGTCCGGGACCATCTGCATGGACCAGTTCGTCGTCGACGTCGGCGATCTCGACGTCGCCATCGGAGAATCGGTCACCATCTTCGGCGCCCAGGGCCCGAGTGCCGAGGAGTGGGCACAGGCGTGCAGCACCGTCGGCTACGAGATGACGACGCGCCTGGGCGCCCGCCTGGCCAAGCGCTTCCTGGGCGGGGCCTGAGGCATGCGGGTGGCGACCGCCGAGGCCATGCGTGCCCTCGGAGGGGAACTCCGTCCCCTGC